>JADFXY010000312.1:0-5538 GCA_015233355.1 Deltaproteobacteria bacterium
GGTTTTGATGGATATTCAAATGCCGAAGATGGACGGATTTGAGGCCACCCAAAAAATTAGGGAAAAGGAAAAATCCATCGGCACCCGGTTGCCCATTATCGCCATGACGGCTCACGCTATGAAGGGTGACCGGGAACGCTGCCTCGACGCCGGGATGGATGGATATATTTCCAAGCCTTTTTCTGCATCAGAACTATTTCAAGCAATCGAGGAGCTGGTCCCTGCCTCTGGAAGAAATGAAAAACTTCAGACCAAAGGCCAAACATAGTCAGACCGGGTGTTCGACCCAATGCGGTTGAATTAAAGAAATATTGCTTATAGTTAATTATGTTGATTGTCTGAATTGTGATTACGCTGATTATCAGTTAATCATTGCAGTCAAAGTTCAGACAATCAAGCCGATCACCATCTCAAACGGAGTTTGTTAATAAATGTATACTGTTAGCTTTTCCAGCCAGCATGTTTGGAATCTCACGGCAGCTCCTGAGGCCCACTGGTGGCTCGATCACTTTGCCTCGGTCATGTCTCTACCGCGTTGCGTCGATTCGGCCGGACCCAGGATTGTCGTCTCGAGTTCGGCAGACACCGCCAGGCCGGTGAAGTCGAACGGTCGGCCGGGGTTTGGCGGGGCTTACGGCCGGTTCGTCTGGCAGCCGGAGACCGGGGATATTTTTGTCGATATTCCGTCCGACATCAGGAAGGAGCCGGGCGCCCGGTCATCAAGCTTCAAATCGTTGCTTCTGGCCATGGCGGCTCTGATGCCCTCCGACGGTGGATTTCTCCTCCATGCGGCCACGCTGGTCAAGGACGGCCAGGCCGTATTGGTGGCGGCTTCCAGTGGTGGCGGCAAATCCACCACCGCCCGGCGGGTCCCTTCACCCTGGACGGCCCCCGGTGACGAATGCTGTTTCCTGGCTCCGGACGGACCCAACGGGTACCGGGTTCATGTCCTGCCCACCTGGAGCCTGGTAGCCGCAGGTGCGGGAGTGAAAGTGAGTTGGGACACCCAGCGATCCTATCCAGTCCGGGCTGTCTGTATCCTGAAACAGGATGACCACGATAGCCTGAGCCCCCTGGGAATCACGGCAGGGACGGTCTGCCTGTCCGACGCGGCCCGCCAGGCGGTCTGGTTTCCGGTGACCATGATGGACGAGTCGCTACGGGCCTGGTTCCTCCACCGCTCGTTTGAAGCCGCCTGTGCCGCCGCTGCCAACATTCCGGTATTTCTGCTCCGGTCGAGCTTAACCGGCTGCTTCTGGGAGGAACTGGAAACGGCGTTATGGTAGGGGCATAAATCCGTTCTTGTGATGACGCCTGGGTAGCCTAACTATTAGCGGTCACCATGTAATGATGGATGGAAACAGGATGAAGAAAAAACTTTATATACCACCGCGGTTGGTTGATCTCAGCCTCGAAAGCTTGACAGGAATTGGGGCGACTTCTTGCAACACGGGAACCAACTTTGGCGATCCTAGCTGCTCTCCCACCGGATACGGCTATACCAGCGGTTGCGGAGCTGGGGCCGGAGCCTCAACCTGGTGCAGCGATGGGTATAATCCCAGCCAGGCCCATACCTACTGCAATCCCGGTTTGTCAGCTAATGGGTCGTGTGAACAAGGGACTACCGCCGGGTTATGCAACACCGGAAACACCGCCACTCCAGCCTGTGGAGTAGGCAGCGGAGGCACCTCTTTCTGCACCGCCGGTAACCTTCAGTCTGCTATATCTTAACCGGGCGCCAGGCAGACGAAGTATTTCTCTCCGCGTAATCTATTCCTCCGATGGTATTTTTAGCGGCCGGTCTATCTTCTTTGATTGACCCACATAATACATATGGCGTATAATGTATATAATCAATACCTAGTGGAGGTGAATATGCATCGTAAATTGACCATTAGTCTTGATGAAGCCGTCTATGAAGGTCTCTATAGATTCGTGGGCCGGCGGAAGATCAGCCGGTTCATAGAGGAATTAATCCTACCCTACGTCCAATCGGACGCCCTCTTGGCGGGATATCGAGAGATGGCCGCTGATGAAGAAGCTGAGCGGGAGGCATTGGAATGGAGCGAGGCCGTTATCGGAGATATAGCGGATGAAACGTGGTGAAATCTGGTGGGTAGTGTTTGATCCCGCGGTGGGTGGAGAAATCCGGAAAACACGGCCAGCGGTCATCGTAAGTAATGATGCTGCCAACGCGGTTCTCAACCGGGTGATTGTGGTGCCGTTATCCAGTAAAACCGAAAGACGTTATCCGGGTGAGACGCTGGTTTCCATTTCAGGACGCGAGGCAAAAGCTATGTCCAGCCAGTTGTCTACTGTCGCCAAACAACGATTACGCGGCTGCCTGGGGACCGTATCTGCGGATGAAATGGCGGCTGTCGAAGGTGCCATCTTGCTCCAACTTGGAATGAGACGTTAGAACCCGGACGTCTTGTTTAAAGAGACGGCGTCGCACGGAGGCCGGGTGAAGCGCACCAGGGATCAACGCCTTCAGACTTTTATGAACTAAGTGGATATAAATGGACAAGATGCCGGAAAACAGCATCTATTATACCGGAGTCAGTATGTATCCGGTGTTCCAGGAAGGCGACCGTTTGATCTTCCGGAGGCAGAAAAACTACCGCCGCGGAGATATTATCGCCTATTTAGAGCCCGGAGGCGACCGGTATATCATCCATCGCGTCATCGCCGTATCCTTCATCCCGGAACCGACGAGCGGCAACCGGCAGCCGGGCGCCAACCAGGTCATGCGGACCGCCGGCGACAACAATCCAGAGCCAGATTCCTACCTGGTTGACCATAGCCGGGTACTCGGCCGGATCATAAAATGTCATCGGGCCTGGATGCAGATCGCGGTCCGGGGCGGGCTGCCGGGTTACTTGCATCACCTTTACGGTGTCCGGGGTCGGCCGGTCATCCGGCGTTTATACACAGCCATGGCACCGCTCTGGTTCCACCTGACTTCAAGACCCGTCCTATCGCGTTTCATCTCACCTCTGCTTACCCTGACACCGGTGATCGTCATTACGAGTGATTCCTGTATTGTAGTCCGGCTCTATGCCGGCCGGTGGCGAGCCGGCGAATGGGACCGGGCCAACCGGAATTGGCACATCCGCCGTCGGTTTAGGCCGTTTATCGACCAGGGCCTACTCCCTGATATTGATACCGTCATCAAGGAAGGACTCACGGCCGACCTTTGCCGGATCGCCACCCTCAAAGAGCAGCTATCGAACCAACCCATTCCCTCATGAACGCAACTGCACCCGACCCTGCCGGAGTTCATAGACCCGGTCAGCCAGATGCAGCAGGCTTTCCCGGTGAGTGATGATGATGGTCGTCCGGCCGGCGCAAATCTTGACGAATTCCTTAAGCAGTTCCGCCTCCGTGGCCAGGTCGAGGTGAGCCGTGGGTTCATCCAGGATCATGATCGGAGCATTTCGCAAAAAGGCCCTGGCAATGGCGATCCGTTGTTTCTGCCCGCCGGAGAGCTTCCCACCCCGTTCACCCACCACTGTGTCATACCCTTCCGGAAAAGCCGTGATCTCACCATGAATCCCGGCACTGCGGGCGGCGGCCATGACTTCGGCCTCATCGGCTTCGGGCCGGCTATACCGAATATTATTGAAAATGGTATCGTGAAACAGCATCAAGTCCTGGGAGACCAGGCCGATCTGCTCTCTGATCCAGGCCGGATTCAAATCAGCCGAATCATAACCGTCGATATAGATGTGGCCGGACTGGGGCCGGTAGAATTTGAGCAAGAGATTAATCAGGGTGGTCTTGCCGGAGCCGGTAGGGCCGACTAGGGCGATCCGTTCCCCCGGCCGGATGTGCATCTCCACGTCGGTCAGCACGGCCGCTCCGTCCCCGTACCCAAAACCAACTTGCTCGCACCGGATATCTCCGGCCGCCACGGCTTTGGGGTAGAGCAATCGGCGGGTCGGGTCTTCATGTTCATACTCTGTGGCCAGGTCCAGCAATTCTTTGACCCGGCCGGCCGATATGGCGGTATGCTGCATGGAGATGGGCATTTGGAGAAAACTGGTGATGGCCCCGGTGAGCTGGGGATACATGGTCAGGAAGGCGGTATAATCCCCGATGGTCATCCGGCCGTCCAACACCTGTGATCCGCCATAGAGCATCACCCCCAGTTTAACTCCATAACCGAGGGCCTGCCGGACCCCGCCGGTGACCTGTCCAAAAATCATATTGGCGATATTCAGGGCGATGTTTTCCTTGGTCGCCTGGGCGTAACGGGCCAACTCCCGTTCTTCGGCGGCATGGGTCTTGATCAGGTCAATGGTGTTGATCAGGTCCTGTCCGTCGGCCGAAAGCCGCAGCCCGGATTCCCGCATCCTGATCTGGTATGATCGATGAAATTTGGTGATGTAGTAACTCAATACGACGGTCAAGGGCACAGACAGCACGACGAACCAGGTCAACGGCCGGGACAGGGTGATCAAAACGGAGGCGCTGACCACGAGCGACATACTCGAGGTGACGATGACATTCAAGAAGCTGCCTGAAACCGAACTCAGCCCTCCGGCGTCACTGTTGATCCGAGCCAGTAGATAACCGCTCCGGGTGGATTTGAAGTATGACAGCGGATAACGCATCACCCTGGAGAAAACCGCCATCTTGACCCGGTAGCCATACTCGGTATTGATTCGATAATTAAGCAGAGACAGCTCATTTCCGGCCAGGTATTTCACCGCCTGAATGACCATCAGGGCGGCCAACAACCAGGGCAGTGAAGTCAGCACCCGTCCCGCCACCGGGGCCAGGCTCCCGAGATGGTGGTCTTTGAGGGCGCTGATGATCGGCTGGATGCTCCCTTTCATAAAAATGTAATCGACAATCCATTTCCCCGATAGAGGGAAAGCCGCGGACAGGGCCGAGGTCAGAAACGTCAACAGCAATGATACCGCGATGACTCCCCGGAGCGGATACAGGTAGCGGGCAAAGTAGAGGATGTCCCGGTACCGGAACTCATCCGCCTTTTCCGGTTTAACGTAGCTCAGCGAATCCCGGATGAGCCGGAATCTGCCGCGTATAGGAATTCTACCTATTGGTCCGTGGTCGTCAATCATGGGTCGGCCTTAAGGATTGGATGTTATTTACAGGCGCCATGTGCATAATAGACCCGCTCTAAGAGGATGACGGCCAGTCCGGCCAGGGCCAGCACCGCGGCCAGGACGGCATAAGCCAGCCCGTAGGAGGCGGACTTGATCATGAAGGCGGCCGTGCCCAGGACGATGCTCCCGGTATAGATAACGGCCAGGACACCAATCCGGCCCAGGCCCAGAAGCAGGAGGCGGTGGGACAGGTGGTCTTTGCCTGGTGTGGTCAGGGGATTGACCCCCCGGCGCAACCGTGACCAGATGACCAGGCCGGTGTCCAGCAAAGGCACTCCCATGACCAGGACCGGAATCATCCAGGTGATCTCTTTGTCGTAACCCAGAAACCGCAGCTTAATGCCCATGGCCGCCAGAACGAACCCCAGTAACAGGCTGCCGCAATCACCCAGAAAGATATATC
>JADFXY010000313.1:0-5503 GCA_015233355.1 Deltaproteobacteria bacterium
GCGGGGAATGATGGTCACTTTATGGATCGGGTCGGTGCCGGGGGTCATGTTGGCCACCAGGGTATGGCCGGCCTCGTGATAGGCCGTGTTCTTTTTCTCGTCATCACTGATAATCAGGCTCCGGCGCTCCGCGCCCATGAGCACTTTGTCCTTAGCCAGTTCAAAGTCGACCATCTGGAGTTTGTCTTTATCTTTTCTGGCCGCCTGCAAGGCCGCTTCATTGACCAGATTTTCTAGATCGGCCCCTGAAAATCCAGGTGTCCCGCGGGAAATGACGGCCAAATCGACATCTCGGGATAAAGGCGTTTTTCGGGTATGGACTTTTAATATTTCCTCGCGGCCTCTGATATCGGGGACCGGCACCACCACCTGGCGGTCAAACCGGCCGGGCCGTAACAGGGCCGGGTCGAGCACGTCGGGCCGGTTGGTGGCCGAAATCAGAATAACGCCTTCATTAGACTCGAACCCGTCCATTTCTACCAAGAGTTGATTCAGGGTTTGCTCACGTTCGTCGTGCCCTCCGCCCAGACCGGCCCCTCGATGCCGCCCCACCGCGTCTATTTCATCGATGAAGATAATGCAAGGGGCGTTTTTCTTTCCTTGAACGAACAAATCCCGGACTCTTGATGCTCCGACGCCGACGAACATCTCTACAAAATCCGAGCCGCTGATACTGAAGAAGGGAACTCCGGCCTCTCCGGCAATGGCGCGGGCCAAAAGGGTTTTTCCAGTGCCCGGCGCGCCCATTAAAAGTACTCCTTTAGGGATGCGGCCACCCAGCCGAGTGAATTTTTTGGGGTCTCTAAGAAATTCAATGATCTCCTGGAGATCTTCCTTAGCCTCCTCAATTCCGGCTACGTCTTTAAAAGTGACCTTCTCGGCGGTATCAGACATCAACCTGGCCCGGCTTTTGCCGAAAGACATGGCTTTGCCGCCTCCCACCTGCATCTGCCGCATGAAAAAAATCCACACGGCGATTAACATGATCATCGGGAACCAGGAGACCAGGACAGTCATGTACCAGGGGTTTTCCTCCACCGCCCTGGCCGAAATCTTGACTCCACTGCTCCGTAAGGTTTTAATTAAGGAATCATCCCGGGGTGCGAAGGTCTTGAACTTGGTTCCGTCCATTTTTGTCCCGTAGATGTTTTCCCCCTGTATGGTCACACTGAGGACATTCCCTTTTTCCGCGTCTTCCAAGAAATCACTGTAGCTGGTTTTGTCTTTGGAGACCTGGGGGGTTTTAAACAGATTGAAGACCAGGATCAACATCAGGCTGATCACTAACCATAGGGCTAAATTCTTGTAAAAAGGACTCAATTGTCGTCCTCCATCGGATGGCATATAAGTTTTTTCCCCTCGTCGACTGAAGCAGATTCCAACAGGTCGAGCAAATTGATAATTCAACATTAAAACATGCGCTAGGGCTGAGGCCGGTTCGCCGCCGGCAACCGGCGGGGCATTTAAGGCGGCCCCAGTTTTGGGACATCCAGGCGGGAACCGTGTCGGCCGGGCCTGGCGATCATCGGCTAAAAGATGATTGAGCACCACTTGGTGATAATGCCGCGGGACGGCCGACTACTCGATTCGGACATTTGTCTTTAACAAATTAGTTTTCGGCATCTTGTTCCCCGATCTGGATTTTTTGTTCGACTATTTCTCTATCTAAATTAAACACTTTTCTAACCTGGTCAATCCGGGCTTGACGATTCTGTTTGTGACCGTTAAGTTTTAGATACAAAACAGGATCATGCAGGACCTTTTTGATCAACGATTCGGTCAGAACATGGATGGCCTGGACCTGTTCGGGTGAAAGTTGTTTCAAGACGGCCTGGGACCGGTCCAATTCGGTTTGGCGAATAGCCTCAAGTTTATCTTTAATTCCCCTAATGGTCGGCACCACGTCAAGTGTTTTGACCCAATTTTCAAATTTGAGCACTTCTTCATCGATGATCCGACAGGCCTTGATGGCCTCTTCCTCCCTTTTTGATTTGTTGCTTTCGATGATACCTTTTAAGTCGTCAATATCATAAACGTAGGCGTTGCCGATGGTGTTGATGGATGGTTCCACGTCCCTCGGGACAGCGATATCGATAAAAAAAATCGGCCTATTTTTTCTTTGCCGCATCATCCCCTTAACTTCATCATATCCGATGACGAAACCTTCGGCCCCGGTGGATGTGATGACGATATCCGCCGTCTGGAGGACAGCAGGTATCTCGGAAAGTGAGGCGGCCTGCCCATGAAACCTGTTGGCCAGCGTCACGGCATTTTGGAGAGTCCGGTTGGCAATTGTGATTTCGGCGACACCCGCAGACATGAGGTGCTCCGCCGCTAACTCGGCCATTTCCCCAGCCCCGACCAGCAAAGCCTTTTTCCCTTTTAATTGGCCGAATATTTTTTTGGCCAGTTCTACCGCGGCATAACTGACCGATACGGCGCTGGAGCAAATGCCGGTTTCAGTCCGGACGCGTTTGGCCACGGAAAAAGCTTTGTGCAGCAGCCGGTTCAGAATTACCCCGGAAGCTCCATTAGTTACCGCCTGGCGGTAGGCGACCTTGATTTGTCCTAATATATGCGGCTCCCCCAGGATCATGGAATCCAGGCTGGAGGCTACTTCAAAAAGGTGTTTGACGGTGTCTCTATCTCGATAAACATATAGCGACTGAGTGAACTCATCGAGTCTCACTCCGTGATAGTTGGACAGGAATTTGGAAATCCCGTCCACCGTACGCACCGGTTCTTCAGTTGTGGCCATGAGTTCGACGCGGTTACAGGTTGAGATATAAATCCCTTCAATCAGGGCTGGAATCGATATTATCCCTTGATAAGCCGTATCGATGTCATCCCGGTTGAAGTTGAGTTTTTCTCTCAAGGCCAGGGCCGCTGTCTTGTGATTGAGACCCACCAAAACGATATTCATTTGATTGCCTGTAAACCCGAAAAGGAGTGATATCCCTTTAACCAGTTATTCACTCCCATATAGGTGAACAAGATAGCTGCAAACCCTATAACGGCCATGATCGCGGCCCGGCGTCCCCGCCATCCCACGGTCAATCGTTCATGCAGCAACACGGCGTAAAAAAACCAGGTGCTCAGGGACCATACTTCCTTGGGATCCCACCGCCAGTACTTGCCTAAAGCCATCTGCGCATAAATAGAACCTGTGATCAAACCGATGGTTAATAGCGGAAACCCGGAGACCAGGCAATAGTAGTTGACGGCATCAAGTACATCAAGAGACGGCAATCTCCGGTAGAGAGGACTAAAGCGCTTTCTTTTTAGATGGCGTTCCTGGATAAGATACATTACCGCCGCGGCAAAAGCTACCGTGAATAGCCCCAATCCTAAGAAAACAAAGCTGACATGGATGGTCAACCAAAGGCTCTTGAGCAGAGGTGAGGCAGGCAATGCAGCTTGGGGAGCCAGGGCCGAGAAAATCATAAACATAGAGGCCAGAGGTGAGACGAATGATCCTAGAACCATTAAATTAAATCTGGCCTGGATAAGAAGGTAGGCGCCGACAATGGCCAGAGCAAAAAAAGATAAGGAATTGCGAAATGTCGATACCGGTAAGAAACCTGTTTGAATATAACCGACAACAAACCCGGAGGCATGAAGGATGAAGCCGAATGACAGTATATACCTGGAAACACTATGCAACACCTCCTTTTGGAATACCACGTAAAGAAGGTAGCCCAAGGTGCCGGTTAGGTAGCAAATCAGAGCGGCAAGAAATAACTCTTTGCTCATTAAGAGTCAAAAGTCCTTTCCCTGGCGTGGTCAAAGCCGTAGCACCAGGCCTGGCCCGGGTTTCACAACTGCGGCGCCGGCCAAAAGTAGAGGCGAATAACTATTTGCAACCGTTTTGTAATTTGTCCAAGGTGTAATCGGGACCCAAAATTTCTTGAAGCCGCTGGTCAATACCCTCGTGGTTGCCGTTTCTGCATTGGGAAAGCAAGTCGGATTCCACCAATGTCTCAAATAGAATTTTGTTTTCAGCCGAGGGACGGTTTTCTTGGAGCAGTCTCTTTCTGATCAGGCCCATTATCTCCAGAAACCGGCCGTATTCCTCGCCTATCTGATCTTCTAACTGCCGGCGGATTTTTTTGGCCAGGGCCGGGCTTCTCCCCGCGGTGGACACGGCTAAAGTCAAGTCACCTCTGGCCAGGATTGACGGCAGGATAAAGGAGCAGTCCTCAGGCTGATCAACAATATTATGTAAAATTCCTCGGGCTGCGGCCTCCTTGGCGATCCGGCTATTCATCGTCGGGTCGTTGGTGGCGCCGATGACCATGAAGGTGTTTTCCAGACTGGACGGGGTGAAGTTTCCGATCCGATGAGTGATGCGGCCTCCGGTCACATATTCTTTCAGAACGTCGGTTACTTCTGGGGCAATTAAAATGACTTCAGCGCCACATTCGACTAGCGTGGTCACCTTTCTTTGAGCGACCTGGCCGCCGCCCACCACGAGGCACCTTCGACCCTTTAGGTCAAGAAACATAGGATAATATTTCATCGTTTTTTGATTGGCTCCAAGAACAGGCCGTCGGGGTCGGACAATTGAGAGGAGTCCCCATCGGCTTTAGACACCATCCCCTTTGGATTATTTCAACAATCGGATATAAATGGCCTAACGGCCCGGCAATTGGTTCGGGCCGACCGGTGGGTCACCGGCGGTTATAATAGATGTCCAGATACAGTATCAAGATTCAGACCACAACACAAGATTTTTTTGTTTGCCAAGATTATGTTGAGGCGTTTCCGGGTGGCGTTACCGGGATTTTGGGGTCATTGTCCAAGACGCCGGGCGGGAATTAGCCGGGCCAGCGGCAACACTTGAAGTATTTCCCAAACTCCTACCGCAGGACAAAATTACTGTCTTTTCGTGGCTAATGACCTCACCTCTATCTTAAAATTAAAATAGATTTCCCCCAAAAAGTCAAGTTCAAACCAGGCACCAGGGAAAAGCACTGCCTGGAGAAAACAAAAAGGGGCACCGGGTTTTTTTCTCTTCACAAAATAAACTTTTTCTCCAATCTCTGCCGCCCGTTTTTTTCAGGTTGCCTTTTTCTGGCTAAAACAGTGAGGTAGCCGACATTTGTCTCAGATATCTTTTCGTGATATAACTGGTTAGTCGTTACGTTATCATGGCCGGGCCATTTGTTCTAGTTGACCCGAAAGTGACAACGTATTATATTACCTTCCTGACCGGTCGGCCCGGCCGGGATAGAGCCGACGATAAAAACCGCCGTCAATTGGGTGTTAAGCCGGTTTGCCGCGGTGATGGTCCCGGCCGCTGACGCCACGGCGACAACCTTGGCGCCCCAGGTCGGAGTATCTGTAACCAGTAACCGTAATTTGTCCCCCGTAACCCAATGTCATTGACTTAAGGGTAGGGTCATCGGATCCTATTCTAATAAATGGTTAATTCCGATGAAGCCCTGAAAGGGCGCTCTATGTTAGCCCAGGGCAACGCCCTGGGTAGGGGTGGCGACTATAT
>JADFXY010000314.1:0-5467 GCA_015233355.1 Deltaproteobacteria bacterium
GTCGGCGTAACGATTATGCCCGAGCTTTCCGTAAAAAAAGAAATCGCCGCGAAAGAGCTGGTCGTGCTGCCGTGGGGAGACGAAGTACTGGAAACCGGCATATTGATGATCTGGCACAAAGACAAATGGATTTCGCCGACGTTACAGGCTTTCATGAACACGGTGCGGGAGGTGGTGACTGGTTAGCTTGTTGCATGTTGCATGTTACTTGTTACTTGTTGCATGTTACTTGTTGCATGTTACTTGTTGCATGTTGCTTGTTACTGGTTTCATGTTGGCTGGTTAGCTTGTCAGCCGGTCGGCCTGATGGATGTATATGTGGCTGGATAGCCGGATGCTCAGACGGATTTGCACCTGGATGGTCATGTGGCTGGATAACCGGATGCTCAGACGGATTGGCACCTGGATGGTCATGTGGCTGGTCATGTAGATGGTCGGCAGAATGTGCAGATGGCTGGCTGTTGGAATGGTCAGCCGGTCGGCCTTGTGGATGTATATGTGGCTGGATAGCCAGCTGGTCGTGTGGATTGGCAGATAGCTGGTCATGTAGCTGGATAGCAAGATGTGTCTGTGGCTTGATATCAGGCTGTGCATGCGGTTGGTCATGTGCATGGCTGTTGGAATGGTCATGTGGCTGGATAGCCGGATGCTCAGCCGGATGGTCAGACGGATTGGCAGATGGCTGGGCAAGAAAAGGCCCTGACCCCCATAAATGGAGCCAAGGCCCTGTTGTCTCTTGGCGGTTAACGTTCAATAGCTAGTGCTGGAAGCTCAATCGCTCACCACTACGGCCTTGGTGACCGTATTAACCCAGACAAATGTGCCGGTATCTTCGTCTTGCTCGTTTGCCCAGAAACCATATAAGAAGTTGGAGTTGGGCTTCATCGGCTTATCCAGCCACCAGGTTAAGGCTGCCGGCTTATGTCCGGCCTTAATGGCCAGATTCCAGGCCTCCATGACATCCATTTTTACGGCTATCAAGGCATCTTCAAGGATATATCCGGGAAAGGGATAAGGCTGTTCGTCAATAGACCATTGACCATCGGTGTAAGTGAGAGTCCAGCCTTTGGAATTGGGATCTGTCGAACTAGCGTAAAATTGCCATTCGTTGGCTTTATCCGGTGTCGGATCAATGGGTTGTTCACCGGAATTGCGACCACCGGCCCAATAAATAAATGCATTGGGATTTACTTTCTTGATTTGCTTCGTGGCCATGGCGATGAGTTCCAATGCGGTCGCCCCGCCGCCGGTCTGCATGTCCAGATTGCCCATGAAATTAAAAAACAGTTTATTGGTTCCTGAAACGTTTTCAGTGGCGACCAGCGTATAAGCAGTTTTCTTGGCCAAATCAACCGTCATATGGATGGTCGTCTTCTGCTGGCCGGCTTGGACCGTCTCGCTTTTCATAGCATATACCGAGGCGTAACCGGCTGCGGCATCGATACCTATCTTGAGCATCTCGACATTGGGATCTTTATTGCTCTGAATGGTTTCCAGTCTTCCTAATTCCGGGATAGATAAATTTAAGGTCCAGACCGTTCCCGATGGCGTTATATCAATTTTGCACTGAACATCTTTCTTGATATCCACGTTACAGCTATCTTGACAGGTGATGGTGGAGGTTACCCCGGTTCCGTTGAAAAAAAATGACTGGGAGGATTGGCCGTAGCTGAATGAAAGAGGCATGATCAGCAAAACCAAGAGACACGCTACCGCTACCCGAACAAATTGTTTTTTCATACAAACCCTCCTTGTAAAAGATTAACTAACTGTTTTTACAGCATAAAAGCTAAGAACCTACTAATCTTTACAACTCCGCGTCAGACGGCTAACATGATAATAACACCATACCTGGTAGATATTTTACAGCCTCTTTATGTGATTGTTTTTGATCTGGAAATGGAGATGATAACAAGCCTGATCCTGTGTCGGGTTAATCTTACGCGAAAAAACAGCGGATACCAAGATTAAGCTGCCCGGTTACGGGGGCTCATTGCAAGCTAAAGACGTATATGACTAAGGAGTATAGACGGCCTGGAGAATATTTACAAGAAATATTTAGATAAAATCGGGCAGGACATCCGCCTGGACAATCTGCCACCCATCCGGCTACCAATTCACTTAACCATCCACCTGGGCATCCATCTGGGCCACCGGCTATCCCCTCTTCCCGAAGGATGAGGAGGTGGATGGTTAAGTGGATGGCCTGCCGCTATGTCAAAAACAGGCGGTTCAGCCAGGACATGAGAACGTCCACCTGGGGCACCCCAGGATCAAGATACCGGGCCGTGATGGCCGTTCCCAAGGGTTTCCCCGGCTCCTTCTGCCAGGCCAGCCAGGTGCGACTGCAGGCGGGCTTGGGCAGCGAGTCGCATCTTGTCCTCCTGATATTGCCTCTCCAGGTTGCTCCAGAAATGAGCCGGGCGACCCAGAGTACGTTCCAACTTCAACGCGGTGTCCGGGGTAATCGGCGACTTCCCCCTGACAATCTCATTGATGGTCTTCTTGGTCAGTCCCGTCCTGGTGGCCAGCTCGGCCTGGGTTATGCAGTAAGCCTCAAGGTGACTGCTCCCCTTGCTCACGCAAGAGGCTTCTATGCTGGTTTCCCAGCCAACGTGTCCAGCCCGACACGCAAGATGTTTAGAGAAGCGGCAAAATCCCGGTTGGCCACAAAGCCGCAAGGGCAACGATGGGTCCGGACAGAGAGCGATTTCTTGACCACCTCACCGCACTCCGGGCAAGTTTGCGAAGTATAGTGAGGCGGTACGGCAAGCGCGACTTTGTTCTGTTCAGCCGCCTTATAGCCCAAGATGGTCAAGAATTGACCCCAAGCGGCATCGGCTATGGATTTGTTTAGCCCGGATTTGGCCCCGGCCCCATTGGGAAAATATTTCCCATCTTCGCCCTGTTTAGCTTTCGGCCTCCAGATCATCCCACGAATGTTCAAGTCTTCGTGGAATACGGCATCAGCCTTAGCCAAAAGAGAATTAACGGTTTTATGCAGAAAGTCATGCTTCAAACATCTAAGCCGGTAATAGACTTTCTGGATAGCTGCCAAGAGCCGATACCATTTGTTACTTCTCTTTTCAGCTTTGGCAAAGCGCCGTTGCAACCTGGCCAAGCCTTTTTGAAGCTTCCGGTAATACCTCGGGGCCGGGACATGAGAGCCGTCGGAAGCATATAGAAAATCAATCAAACCCAGATCGATCCCAATAGAAGGTAACAAGTCCTGCTTAGGCTCGACATTGAACGGAAGTTCAACTGAGAAACAGGCAAACCATTTGTCGGCTTCCTTGGTGACAGTTAGAGTCTTGATCTTAGCTTGTTGGGGTATCTCTCGATGATAGATCAGTTTGACATCACCAACTTTTGGAATATTGACAACTTTCCCGGCAGGGCGATGAGCGTGTTGAGGGTAGGTGATGGAATTCCACTGACCACGTTTCTTGAACTTGGGGAAACCAGGTGTTTCTCCGGCTTTGACCCGGCGGAAGAAGGCTGTGAATCCTTTGTCCAGCCGCTTGAGGACATCCTGCAAGACTTGAGAATATACGTTCTTAAACCAGGGCCGCTCCCTTTTTAATGCAGGCAATTTGTTGGCCTGATCCTCATACGGCAGAGATTTCTTTTCAGATTGATATGCCTCTATGCGTTCTTGGAGAGACCAATTATAGAGATGGCGGCACATAGAAAACTGGTTCTCAAGAGCCGATATCTGAGATTTAGTAGGATAGATGCGATACTTATATGACTTTACAGTAATCATTTGAGTTGTTGGTTCTCTACGTATCTTTTCAAATCAGCAAGTTTCACTTGACCGGTGGTCGAGATGAAATAGGAAGGCGACCAGAACTTATTTGTCCAAAGATGCTTGGAAAGTTCCGGAAATTCAATCTTAAGTTTTCTTGATGTAACTGCCTTTAAGCTATTCACAAAACTTGAAATCTTTATCGCCGGTTTCGACGAAAAAAGAATATGAATATGATCGCTATCAGTTTCTTGTTCAATGATGGTGATTCCAAAATGATTAGCGATCTCTGTGGTCAATTCTTTAAGTCGCTCAGAAACACGACCGGTCAGAACCTTTTTCCGGTATTTGACACAAAATATAAGGTGGAACTGAAGCGAATATACGGAGTGGCAGCCCTTATCAAGATTGTATTCCATGCCTCGTAATATAGTTAGAACAGATCATGCAGTCAAACAAAAAAATGTTTTCCCAGGCCGTTTCCGCCTTCGCGACAAAGCGGCTCGGCAGGAAAGCAGCCTGAAAAAAGCGCCTCTCATCCCCGACCTGACGGACGGGGTCTTCTCGGCGCATTAAGATAAAAATCAAGCGATAAGGGTCATTCAGGTCAACGGAGAGCCGGCCGGATCGCCGACCTTCAGTTAATTCATGACATCGTTCAGGTCCGCTTTTCGGAGGCCAAAAATCCATGAGACTCTCGGCTACCCGCAGTGCTTTCATGCGGAGTCTGATCTTTCTAGCCCGCAAGCTCCTGTGTATTTTTTCAAGCTGGGCTCCTTCATTGAAGGATTTTTCCAACTTCTTATTATTGAATGATATATCCAAAACATTTCACCGTCAATAGGAATAATTAACCTACTGGGTTTATAATTTTTAGAAACACATGCATGGAATCACGAAGCTTGCGGGAGCTTTTCGGCCAGTCGGCAATGGCCTGTTTCAAGCTAATGGAATCCTTGGCCCCGCTGAGATCCGGTCCACTGAAACCGACTATTTCCGGGTGGCTCTTCCGCCATTCATTCCAAACCTCCTCCCTTGCCTGAGGATGTTGAGATGTTCTTCGTTGGCCATAACAGACTCTCCTTAGCCCTGGTTATTCGGTCGCCGATCCAAGCTCAAAACGAAGTGACAAATAAACCATCGAACTCCTATGTTTCTTATCACAAGAAACCAATTGGAGCAAAGGAAATCAGGCCGGTTTTCGGCAAAACCAATATGCCGCGGAAAATGCCGGCTAATCAGATGGTCATCTTCTATGGATGTATCTGTAGCTGGATAGCCGGATGTGTATGTGGCTGGTCATGTGGATGGTCATGTAGATGGTCGGCAGAATGTGCAGATGGCTGGATTCTATAATGGTCAGGTCTCCGGATAGGACCACGAAAAGGACACGGGCGCCCACCGTCCAGATCGGCCTTGAGCCACTTCCGGGATAATTAGTAGTCTTTCATTTTATCAACCGAATCAAGGTTCAGACAATACGGGACACCTTCCCGGCTAGATCAGTCGCCTAACCGGTCGATACCTTTTTGACGGGCGCGGGCACAGCGACCCGAAACCCGACATCGTCTCCCCGGTAGGTCGGCGAGCTTTCCAGACGGGCAGCGCATCGTAAAAAAAAGGCGCTCTCACGCCAACTGCCGCCTCGAATCACCCGATATATACCCTGAAACGGCCCCCGGCAATCCCGCTGCATGGCCACATGCTGGGCATACCACC
>JADFXY010000315.1:0-5454 GCA_015233355.1 Deltaproteobacteria bacterium
TCTCCCGCCTTCGTGAGCAGGCTGTCCGCATCAAATTGGCGGGAAATGGAGTTGGAGCCGTTTACGCTGATCGCGCTCACGCGGAAGTCGTTGTCATAAGAGTATCCCACCCGGCCCGAGACGGCCCCGGTCCAGATCTGGCTCGTCAGCAGAGACCCGTCGTAGGCGAGAGCCAGGCCCGTCCCGCCGGACGTCGTCACCTGGTTCAGGTTTCCGGCCGCATCGCCACCGCAAGGCCCCCGAAAGCCCCGGGCGGGGGGTAATTTCCTCTTATGCTGCGCACACCAGCAACGAGTTGCGGGTGCCCCGCCCGCAAAAAAATGTGGACAAGAAAAGCTGTGCCCTACCTGGCTGTTTTTTCCGTTTTGTGAGCAGATTCCTTCGACACTCTAAAAGTACCCCTTACCAAGTATCCAGTCTTTCCATCGTTCATTCTTACTTTGTACACTTTATAATCTTTACCATAACTAACATCCAAGACTTTTCCTTCATCACCACTTTTTAGAATAGAAATAATCTCATTCGGTTGAGGATTAGTACTTGGGTAATTGAGTGGATATGGATTCTGTAATAAGTTGGTTGTTCCCTCAATATAAACAACGTAGTTATTAGTACATCCTACAATTAGAAGAACTAATGCGGATGTTAATAACTTACTTAGTGCATGCGATATGTTTCTAAGTAGTTCCATCATTGACCCCAAAGCCTCCAAAAGCACTAATTATTATTCTTGGCAGGGTAGAAATTGTATTTAGTCACACATCCAGAATTCATAAGGTCAGCAAGGAACGATATGGGGAAGACGCTCGTTCCAATATCTACGCCTGCATCTCGTAATCCGTTCTGAACAGGATTAGCACAATTATTACCTATGCGTCTATAATCACCTGGATTTTCCACTGCATTCTTCAGTATAGCTTCTTGTTCTGGAGTAAGATCTAAGACAGCGCCAACGCCACTTCTAAAATTATTCAAATTCATATAGTCATCTATTGGCCTTACATCCAAACCATGAGGGCCAAATGAATAAGAGGTTCCATCTATATCGACAGATACGTGTCCAAATGCAGATTTGCCGGAACCAACCGGAGCCCAAACCATGACTTCAGTGTATAGCCCCAAAGAATCAACAAAATTAACCGGATCGTTCAGAACATATCCATACAGGTCGGTATCGCCACCCTTGAATAGGATGGGATCTTTTGCAGTCCACCTCCCCGTGGAGGCGTCGTAGTCCCTGGCCCCGAAGCGGGTGAGGCCGGAGTCGCGATCATAGATCCCCCCGGCGAAACCGAACGGCTGGAAGCCGGGGTTGGTGTCCCGGATGACGTTGCCGAATTCATCATAGTCCATCTCCTGAACCACGGCGCCCGTGGATGCGTTCACCACCAACCGGGGACTTCCAAGTCGGTCGGCTATAATGCGGTATTCGGTCCCCCCTTTAATCATGTAGGTCGAAGTACTGCCGACCGCGTAGACGAAACGGCTGACGACCGCGTTCGTTCCGTCCAGTTCGGCGACCGGCCTTAGGGAGTCCTGGTAGAGGAAGCCCTGGATGAGAGTCCCGTTCACCTTCTTGCCGATCCGCCGGTTCATCCCATCGGTAACGTAATCGAGCGTGGTTCCACCCGGCAAGACCGCATGAACGAGATTTCCTGGAGCGTCGTACTGGTAGGTCGTGGTCCCGCCCCCGGTGGTTTTAGTGAGGAGTTCTCCGTTGGCGGTGTAGGTGTAGGTAGTTCCCCCGTACTGGACCAGGCGGTCCTGGGCGTCGTATGTCCCGGTCGTCGTCGAGCCCAAGGAATTTGTGAACCCGGTCCGGTTTCCATTGGCGTCGTAGGCGTAATTAGAAATGACTCCGCCGTTTTTCTTGACCTGGCTGAGGCGCCCGGCCTGGTCGTAGGAGTAGTCGAATACATTTGTCGCGCTGCCGACCGTCTCCGTCCTTTTCGTGATGCGGCCGAGGAGGTCTCTCACGTACTGGACCGAGAAAAGGGCGCTCCCGTTGTAGGCAGCCGTGTAGCCCGCCGTTGCGCCGAAGCTGTCGTAAGTCCATGCGTCGGTCAGGGACCCGATGGCCGCGGAGGTGAGGAGCCCGTTTTGGCTGCTTCGGACGAGGCTGAAGTCTCCCATCTTCGTGAGAAGGCTGTCCGCATCAAATTGGCGGGAAATGGAGTTGGAGCCGTTAACGCTGATCGCGCTCCCGCGGAAGTCGTTGTCATGGGAGTATCCCACCCGGCCCGAGACGGCCCCGGTCCAGGCCTGGCCTGTCCGAAGAGACCCGTCATAGGCGAGAGAAAGGCCCGTCCCGCCGGACGTCGTCACCTGGTTCAGGTTTCCGGCCGCATCGTAGCCGTAAGCGATGTTGCCCGTCGGGAAGATAAAGCTGTTCCCACCCTACCGGATAGTATGTCACGACATGCCAGATATTTTCCAGCTTTCCAATATATTCCTTGCTTCTTTTTCTAGTTCTGGAGAACACATGGAAAGGATGCCAAGGGCATTATAACAACCTTTATTTTCGCGACAATATTCAAGAAGACGTTCAATGGAGTCTTCCGAAGGTGGCATTGACCTAATAAAGTTCTCAATAATGGGAGCTGCCACTCGAACAGCATGCGTTGGCCTTTCCAAAAGAAGTAGTTCTAACAATGACAGACGTTGGTTGATGAATTGCCCCAATGGTCCACTCATCAATTCAAGCCCAATCATAAGTGCTGCATTATCCGAAATTGCCGCACCTGTGGATACAAGCTTTTTTGCTTCTTCTTCATCACCAATGGGAAACGAAGCATCGATAGAATCAATGAATTGAATTTCTTTTCGTGAGTTCATTAAAAAACCAAGCAAATTAGACAATTATGCTCAACCACATGACGGGTGAGTTACTGAAAGCGGACACTGAGGCATTTCTCCAGAGCGTCATCTCCCCGTAGGAATATCGTAACTTAAGACACTACAATAACCAGCAATCAACCACCATTGGCTGGCAGGAAATTTATGGACATCCACAATCAGGTATATCATCAGGTATATCTAAAGGACCATTAATCGCCTCAAGACCTTCTAAGAGACCAAGGTCAAAACCAATATCTCCAGTAAATTCAAATCATTTTTTTGCTGCATCTACAACATCTTGAGGAACATCTTCATCCTTGCCATCACCATGAGGCGTCTGTTCACCGGACTCGCAATCAACCTTACGTGCAATTTCCTTTCCCCTCTTTTTGTAATGTTCGTGATAATAGTCTTTTGAGTGATGCGGTTGATCACGACGAACTTCCCATCCTGGTTGGCCTGGAACCGGATACCATCTGCTTAATCCCCATGAGTCAATCTCATTCACCGGATCATTTAGGCAGTACCCATACAGGTTGGTATCGCCACCCTCGAATAGGATGGGATCTTTTGCGGTCCACCTCCCCGTGGTGGCGTCGTAGTCCCTCGCCCCGAAGCGGGTGAGGCCGGAGTCCCGATCATAAATCCCCCCGGCGAAACCGAACGGCTGGAAGCCGGGGTTGGTATCCCGGATGACGTTGCCGAATTCATCGTAGTCCATCTCCTGGACAACGGCGCCCGTGGATGCGTTCACCACCAGCCGGGGACTTCCAAGTCGGTCGGCTATGATGCGGTATTCGGCCCCCCCGTTAAGCATGTAGGTCGAAGTATTGCCGACCGCGTAGACAAAGCGGCTGACGACCGCGTTCGTTCCGTCCAGTTCTGCGACCGGCCGTAAGGAGTCCTGATACAGGAAGCCCTGGACGCGAGTCCCATTCACCTTCTTGCCGATCCGCCGGTTCGCCCCATCGGTAATGTAATCGATCGTGGTTCCGCCCGGCAAGACCACATGAACGAGATTTCCCAGCACATCGTACTGGTAGGTCGTGGTCCCGCCTCCGACGGTCTTCGTGAGGAGTTCTCGGTTTGCGGTGTAGGCGTAGGTAGTTCCTCCGTACTGGACCAGGCGGTCCTGGGCGTCGTATGTCCCGGTTGTCGTCGAGCCCAAGGAATTGGTGAAGCCAGACCGTCTCCTGGATCGCTCAGTACCGGGTCGAGTCGTACTCAGTTATGCGAATATTTTTTCACGTCATGCCCCTATTGGGTCAGTTGGCGCTGCCGCCGTCCTCGGACCGAATTGATCTTCCTCCGAACATACCTGGACAACGCTATGAGTAGTAACGATTGAACAATCGCGACCACCGACACAAACATCCACGAATAAATGGTGCCACTCAGGATGCTTACACACAGCTTTTCCAGCCCAAGGTTGCTAAGAAATGCAGAGGCTGCCGCCGTTGGTATCATCATGTATTTTAACAATAAACCAGGAAGAAGCAGGAATGGGAGAAACGGCACCCCAAATATTATATCTGCCCACATTAAATCTGGCCCCCGGAGATTAGCCCAGTTCTCCTCACCCATAGAAAATGAGATAAATATCGCCAACACTGAAAGATCGATGACTGCCCAAAGCCTAATGAGCCTCCAAAAGGAACCTTCCGGCCGAGCCAAAAGAACGCAACATATCCAGAATAACCACAGCACCGGGAAACAAAAGACAAGCAACATAAACTTTCCGCTACCCGGCCGAGGATAAAAAAAGCTAATAAGGCAAAATGCAGCGCAGACCAAGCTGCATAGATATGTTAGACGATAGATAAAGTTTGCTACGCCATCCATAAAACACAGCGGTTGCTGTAATCTGAACATGAGCCCGCCCCCCCCTTTTCACATTTCTGGTCAACTGTCCGAAATCAGAGGTTCGTGCCCACTAAAGGCCGCATTGTTGCTGGCAACAGTCGTATATTTTCTGTCCGACCTCCTGACATTGGGTGCCGAATATCCAACCATAATCAGGAATGTCGTTTGCTAACTTATTCCACTCATTTTCCGCGCATATGTTCATACACTCGTTGTTATTGTCAACCTCGCACTGCTGTATCCCATTGTCATGGTTTACATTTTCTTCATCTCTCAAGATATCGCCCTCAACACGAGCAATAATTGCCAATAATTTATAAAAGTTATCGAAATAGGCATTTGAGCTGGGTTCACGCCCATACCCCCGGCAGACTGTATTTCCATTTTTATCTCGCCAGCAGTGGTACTCATGGGAAAGAGGTCCATTAGGGTCGTCGCTAAATGGGTTATTAATGGGCGTCTTGCAGCGAGATAACAATCCAAATGGATCGTTCCAATTAACCGGATCATTCAGAACATATCCATACAGGTTGGTATCGCCGCCCCCGAATAGGATGGGATCTTTTGCAGTCCACCTTCCCGTGGAGGCGTCGTAGTCCCTGGCCCCAAAGCGGGTGAGGCCGGAATCGCGATCATAGATCCCCCCGGCGAAACCGAACGGCTGGAAGCCGGGGTTGGTGTCCCGGATGACGTTGCCGAATTCATCATAGTCCATCTCCTGAACCACGGCGCCCGTGGATGCGTTCACCACCA
>JADFXY010000316.1:0-5409 GCA_015233355.1 Deltaproteobacteria bacterium
CAGTTCTTCATCGGTTTTCATTTTTTGTAGTAACTCCAGCCCGGTCATCTTGGGCATATTCCAATCGCTAATGACCAGGTCAAAGGGTTCCTCTTTCAAGGCAGCCAGGCCGAGAGAGCCGTCTTCCACCTCTTTGATGTTATCATAGCCCAGTTGCCGGAGGGTGTTTTTGATGATTCTTCTCATGGTGGGAAAGTCTTCCGCCACCAAGATGCGGGCGTTAAATTTTAGCATGGACACCTCCATTAGGCAATTACACCTGGCTGATTATGGATCAAGATCGGATTTTTTGCAAGACAATGGAGATATCCGACGGATTGTGCATATTAAATCAAATTGATGCAGGCCCCACAGGCCGCACCTTGAGGTCTTCCCGCCGGGGCGGGATTTGCCGGGTTGAAGCCTCGATTTCTTCATTAACTATTGACATGACAGCCTCCTTTTGGGTACACATAGACTTGGGTTGCGGGAGACGGGTCAAGGTCATCTAGTTAACTTAACGGCTCAGGGGAGCAAAATATCCCGCAATAATTTAAGAGGCAACTGTTTGTCATTGGGGCCTATCGGCATAAAAATATTGACGATCTTACCCCAGGAAAAATAATATGAATCGCCGTTGGTTATACCAACATAACCAGGTTCTGCAATCCATAACCCGTAACCTCTAAGGACGCCGGCCGTGTCTGATCAACCACACAATCTAAGACTGCCGCGATTGATTGTTTTTTACTCCGTATTGGGCCTGCTCGTGGTCGGTCTGGGCATTTCGTCGTTGAGTATTACTCATCTTTCCAAGCGATTGAAAAAAGCTGAGGAAAATCGTCTTCTCCAAACAGTGACGACACGGACCATGGCTGTTGAGGAATATCTCTATCGGTGCAAGGCCGTTTCAATGCAAATAGCCGCCAGGACGGTCATTCGTCAGAATTTGGGCGCCTACAATCGGGATGAGATGCCGCTGGAAAAGCTGGTCAGGTTAAATCGCCCTAAACTAAATGATTCCATGAATAGTTCTGATGAAATTGCCGGAATTTGTCAACTGGATGCAACCGGCGAGATGGTGGTCCAGTGTGGGTTGGCCATCCCGGCAGATCACTGGCCGGTCCCCGCTTTAACCAGCAAAGAAGCTCTTTTCCTTAGGCCCGCAGCCATCGCCGGAGAGTTATATCTACCCGTAGGCGCTCCAATTATTGGGAAAAATGATGAAAGAATGGGCACCGACATCGTCTTGTTAAGGACTTCCAGGCTTCGGCGGATTATTGAAGACTACTCTGGTTTGGGGCAAACGGGTGAGACTATTCTGGGGGTAGCTCAAGATGGTCGGGTCCGGGTATTTTTTCCTTTTAGGAATGAATCTAAATTTGGCTATGATGATGACCCGCACGTCGCCGCGATTGAATCGTCGCTGAAGAAAGCCGGCCAAAAGGAAACCGGGGTCATTAGCGAGCCGCCCTATGTCAGTGGATATGGCCCGATTGAGGGTAGTTGCTGGGGGATCGTGGTCAAAATGGATGGCCAGGAGCTCTTTTCTTCAGTTGATCACCAGGTCTCAGTCATGGGCGTATCTTTATTTTTGCTGACAATTCTCGGCGCCGTGGGAATGCTGTTGATGGTTCGTCCACTTTCTTCAAAGCCGGCTATTCCGGCCACCACATTAGATCAAACCACGGATGATCAGACCGGCACCGATTCGGTCGACCGGACCACCGAGCATCAAGAGGAACTCCGGCAGACCAGAGAAGAGGCCGAGGCGGCCAATAGGGAACTGCAAACCACCATGTGGCGGATAGACGAACTGTCGGCTGAACTAGACCGGGCCCATCAGACCGGAGACAAAGTCCTGGCCGATATCAGCCACGAACTTAGGAAGGATGTGAGCGCGGCCCAGGGCATCACCAAGTCGTTGTTAGATACTCCGCTGACAGATGAGCAAAGGGATTATCTAAACACGCTGGAGCAGTCGTTGGAAAACTTGGTGGCCCTTTTGGATAGTGTAGAAAATCGTCAAAAAGCTCCGTGACCAATTCAGAGGCCATAGCCGCCGCCTGTCTCACCGATAACTCATCGGTGTTTTCACCCATGGCCCAAGTAATCTGGGCAAATTTCTCTAAGTTGACGACATGATTGAATTCCATCACCTCGGCCAGGAGGAAGGCGTTGGCCAAACCGTGAGGCAAGCCGTATTCCGCGCCCAGGGGGTAGGCCAGGGCGTGAGCCGCGCCGACACCAGATCCTGTCAAGCCCAGGCCGGCCAATAAACTGCCCATCAGCATATTTTCCCTGGCTTTGGCATCCTTGCCGTTTAAGACCGCGGGCCGAAGATTCTGGGCAATCAGCTCAATCGCCCTCAGGGAATAGACATCGGTGATCGGGTTGGACGCGTTTGAAGTAAAAGATTCAATGGCATGAGTCAAGGCATCCATCCCCGTATAAGCCGTTACCAGGGGGGGCACCGTGTAGGTCAATTCCGGGTCCAATACGGCGGTAAGAGGATACAGGTGCGGGCTATTCACTCCGGCTTTGCGTTTTTGCTCCCGGAAGGTAAACACCGACGTTCTGGTCACCTCGCTGCCCGTGCCGGCCGTGGTGGGAATCATAATCGTCGGCAAGCCGGGACCTGGAACCAGATCTTGGCCGGCGTATTGTTCTATTTTACCACCGTGAACAACCAACATGGCGGCAGCCTTAGCCACATCCAGGGCGCTACCGCCACCCAGCCCGATGACCAGATCGCAACCATTGGTTTTGGCCATGGCCGCGGCATCTTCGGCCATCTGGGGAGACGGTTCCGGCAATACCCCGGAATAGACGACAAATGGCAGGTCAGCTCCTTTTAAGGGGGTAATAACCTTATCTAAAAGGCTGGTTTGGGCAATTTGTTGATCCACCACCAGGAGGATTTTCGTCCCTTTAAGGAATCTAGCTTCCTGGGCGATCTGACTGACCGACCGGCATCCGAAGATAATCTTGCGGGCCCCTTGCAAACTAAAAATTTGTGACATGTGAATGTACTCCCTTCTCCAGAACCGGCCGGACAAGGCTCTTCCGGCGTGTCCAACCGGTATAAATTAAGAAACAAAAACGATTCGTTATTCAGAATTGCGGGGTTCCGGTCTCAAGTTGCGAGGCACGGATTTATAAATTGGTTGTCCATATCAAACAGGCTATCGCCATGGTCTGCCTACAAACTCAACCCAAGGTCAAGGGAGCGGAGGATATTTTTGGCTTCACGAAATTCTGGATTAATACTCAGAGCCGCCATAAATGATTTCCGCGCCTCGTCAAACCGCTTAATGTCCAGATTTAGCCGCCCCATATTATAATACACATTTTCATCTTGCGGGTTTACCTTGAGTGCCTTCTTGTAATACGCCATTGCCGCCTTGGAGTCACCTTTTTTTCGGGCCAATATCCCCAACGTATTATAAACGTTAACAGAATCAGGATTAATTTTAGCAATTTCCGTATAAATCTTTTCTGCATTATCGAACATGTCCTGATCCATATATAATTCGGCGGCAGCCTCCAGGGCCTCGCCGGCCTCCTTGGCCCGGCCCATTTTTTGATAAATCTGGCCCATCATTCTATAGGCATTGACGAAAGCACTGTTTATCTGAGTAGCTTTGCGGAAGTTGAACAAGGCATCGTCGTACTTACCCTTTCCCAACATAATGTAACCAATATTGAAATAGATTTCGGCACTCTCAAGCAAGGTCGTGACTTTTTTGAAACTGATCAGAGCCTGGTCGAATTTCTTCTCCCGCATTAAATTCTTACCCTCTTCGATCAATTTTTCGGCTTGCTTCGTGCTGGGATCTTCCAGCAGCGCATAGATCCTTTCCAGCTTCTCCTGAATAAGTCCAATGGTCAAAGGTTTAAGAATGATCGCGCTGACCCCGGCTTTACCCGCATCAATCACCTTTTGTCTGGTCAATTCATCTGCGATCAGGACGAAAGGGAGCTTAACAAACGTCTCGTCGGATTTAGTGATCTTCAGCAGGACAAAGCCATCCATCTCCGGGAGTTGCCACTCTGCGATCACAAAATCAATGGGGATCCCCTTAAGAAATTCCCAGGCTTCAGTCCCCGTGCGGCCAAAGAAGTATTTTGAATAGCCTATAAAGTTGAGGGCGCTGACGATACTCTTACGGAGGTCTTTGTTGGCTGTGGCCAAAAGAAAGGTAGTCGTCTTGGGATAAATGGCCCCTTTTTTCTTAGATTCAGGAGTTTCCGTCTTCATGGCTCAGCCCTACCGTCTGATGTTTCGGGTTGCGTGTTGCTGGTTGCTCGTTGCCCGTTGCCGGCACGATAATGAAAAAGTCCGATAAAAAGGCAGATGGGTTAGACAACGTCTTGCCTAAAAGACCCAGGCAGAGTAAAGAGCGCAGACATTCTTAACACCGAACACAAACCCATGGCCCATAACAAGTAACAAGTAACAAGTAACAAGTAACAAGTAAACAGCAACAAGTAACCCGTTAGGTGTCAAGCCTGGTTTTATCGCGACGCGGCGGTTTAATTTTGAGCAGGATCTCAGCCAACTTCTGCTCAGCAGGCTTCAGTTGAGCCTTGGGCGGCGTCTCCTGGGCAATTTTCGGCGTTTTTTTGACCTGGCACCGGAGCAGACCAGGATCCACAATCTTAATAGTATTGTCCCGGTCAAGAGCCAGACCGCAGTCGTCCAGGGATTCGTTCAAAAACTTCCACATCGTTGGGGACAACCTGGCTCTTGGTGTGTAAATATGGATAATGGATCGATATGTTTTGTGTTGGCAGTGCAACGTATCTACTAGCATTCCGGTCAGGACGTCCAGGTTGTGATCCGGCCCGGGTTCATCCGGTAATGACTCGTATTGACAGTAATATTCCCCCCAGGAAGTCTGGGAGACGACATCAATCCGGTCCAGGGCGTGAGCCCCCGGATGGGAAACAAAATTCAAGACACATGTCATTTTAACAATGTTTGATGGGGATATGAGGATCTCATTATCCATTGAAATAACATCGACGGGTTGGTATATTTTTTCTAAGTGCTTCATAAAAAACTGGATATCTGGAAGAGAAACATTAGCCTCGCCGGGGTGAAGAACGACCTGGCCGGCATCCCGGTATAATTTATTTAGGTGACACCAGGTGACCAGTTTAACTAGACAGGAAGTTTTTAAAAGTAATCTGTCTTGACTACGCCCCTGGAGGATATCGTCTTTAGTCAAGTGGCCCCGGAACAAATACCAGAAACGCTTCGCCGGATCAAAATATATCGTTATTTTATCTTCTGTTAGGATTTCTCCGTAAAGCCCGGTCATGGTCTCTATCTTATTCTTTTTTTGCCCGTAAAAAACCGACAGTTTTCTAGAAAGGACGGTCAAGTCATCCGGAGTAATGCTGCTCTGGCCTTCGGGACGCTGT
>JADFXY010000317.1:0-443 GCA_015233355.1 Deltaproteobacteria bacterium
CAAAATATCGAACTGAGTCCCGGTGATTTGGCCGAGGGTTTTAACAAAATTGGTTTGAAGCACCGTCCTGACCAACAACCGGCCCAAGTTCACCTTTTCGGTTTTATCCTTTTTGGCGTCGTAAACCTCGCCGGATATGGGAACCACAAAATCAAGATAGACCGTTTTTCCGTCAGTTGAAAAACCGTTACCCAGGGAAGCCGCCAGGCCGGTCATGGCCGGGACCCAGGCCGGAACCGGAGCCGTACTCCATTTGTCATAATTATTATTTAGATCATCCGTCGCGGGGAAGGACGCCTGACCCTTTTCGGTGATCGAGCCAAAATTATCTTTTCCCCCGAAGGCCAGGGGCTTTCCCGCCGAGTCGATCACCACCAGGGCAAACCAGTGACGTAATTTTTGGAAGTCTCGGATGAACAGCAGGAGGTCACGTTTTTGGTTTT
>JADFXY010000317.1:499-5408 GCA_015233355.1 Deltaproteobacteria bacterium
ATTCATTTCCATCAATCAATTTGATATTTTCAGCCACAAACTTGATTGGTTCAGTCAGTTTTTTTTGTTCCGCCAGGCCCGTTACGTCTTCACTGGTGGTCCGGAATAATTCTTTAAGCTGGTAATGGTAAACGGCCAAAGAATTATCCAGCCGCTCTTGAGCTGCCTGCGACCCGGCCCGAAGCGACATATACACGCTGATAAACATAATAATGGCAATGGCCAGAAAGAGACACGATACCGAACTCAACATAATCTTCGCTTTAAGTCCCATAAGGAATCCTCCGATAACTTAAGCCTACCCTCATTGTCTTGACTTTGAGTATACTGATTAACGGCTTCAACCGGGTAAGGCTATCCGGCTAACATCATCGTCTTTATTTAATCAGGGTTATCATCGTTAAAAAGAGAGTACCGCATTTCTGCGTCGTTTGTCATCATTTATCCGGCACCTTTTCAGGGTCGACGCATGAAATATTCTTAAGACGATTAAGCCCGAATAGGCCCGAATGAGCGCACCCTAAATTGTCTGAACTATGATTACGCTGAGGATGGGAGGTGAAGAATGGGGTTGATCAAGATGTTAAAGAGTACTTCCGGGGAGAATGGCGCCGGGGGTTGGTTTTCTCCTTGATGCGGCGGGGATTGGAATCGGCTTGATTATCTGAACTATGATTACGCTGATTAAATCAAAAACTATGATAACCTGAGTTCGACGAGTATGCTGAGCGATTAGCGTCAAGGGCCATAATGCAATCCACAGATTGCACCGAGTTGCGCAGATTAGGGCCAAAACAGGTCTGTGGGGCTTTTCCATCTGCGTTAATCTGCGCCATCTGCGGATATATTTGATTAACGGTCGGGCTGAGATTCCAGGAATGATTTTATTTCTAAGGCCACCTTATCCCGATGATGTTCTCTGATGATATATGCCGCGGCATTCCGGGCGTAATCCTCCCGCAAGGCGGAACTGTCCAGTAACCCGGTCAGTTTTGTCTCAAGCTCTTCCTCGGCATTTGAATTCCGGATTTTCACCACCACATCGTCCGGCAGCTCGGAAAACCAGGCGTCATCGCTGACAATACAAGGTTTACCCAGCTCCAACGCCCGGAGTAAGGCGGCGGATGTCTCGCCCATGGATGGATATCGTAGATTAATCATAATATCGGAATAATAGATCAACTGATTGAATTCGGCCAGATTGATGTAACCGGTTTTGATAATGCTCGGACTCAAATAATCGTCGACATAACCACCTTCTCCGGCCATAACGTAGACAACGGCTTTCCCCGACCGCCGGCCTATACGATTGACAACCTCACAAATCAGATGATTAAGCTTGGTCGGTAGGATGTATCCGAATGAACTGACGACCAACGCATCCTTGGGAATATGGTATTTTTTAAATAATTTCTTTTTGTTATTAAAACTGGTCTTCCCGTTATCCGAATGGAGTTGGGCGATCATATTAATTTTTCGGATCCCGGCCGTGGTTTTTCTTTCTCCGGCCACTCGTTCATAAGTGTAGTTTGAGTGGACCATGATTAAGTTGGCCGAATTGATAATCTCCTGATTCAGGGGCAATCGGGGGCCCAGACTACGACACCTCAGCAGATTGCTTCTTTGCCTGGTAAACTCTTTGACCAGGGAGATCCCTTCAGGGCCGGCCAGTTCATAGATTTTTGAATAGACCCGGCACCGCTGCTGGTAATACCCGACCATAAAATAATATAAGACGAAGTCATGCAAGATGATCATACCGGGATGAGTTAAGGCGAGATCATAGAGGTAGCTGTGAAAGTAGGGATTATTGCCCATATTGTAGATCTTGTAATCATATCGGCTAAAATCCACGTCATCCCGGCCATAGACCTTGACTTCAAACTCTTGGTAGAGATCCTTATGGGTTAGCTCATAGTCATCGATCAACAAAGTGGTGTTGAAGTATTTCTTCAGGCCGCGCACCAGTTGTTCCGAATAATCCGAGATACCGCTCTTTTGAGGCGGAAAAGGACTGGCGTAAAGGAGGTTTTTTTTATCCATTAGAATGCCGAATTGGTCGGACATGAAGATCAGGGAATTAAATTGGAAATGACATGGTCCCAGTTGATATTCTTGTCGATTAATGATTGCCGGCCGTTGTCCCCCATGGCTTTAGCCAGATCCCTGTCGCCGGCTAAAAGATCAATCCGGGCCGCCACCTGTTCCGGATCTTCAGGCAGGACAAACCCGTTTTTCAAATCCTCCACAAATTCCAGCGGGCCGCCGGCATCAAGATGAACGATTACCGGTTTTTTGGAAAAGAACGCCTCCAGGGTGATGTAACCGTAATCTTCGTCATAGGCCCCGAAATACACGGCTAAGCACCTGGAGTAATAATCAATTTTATCTTCCTCGGAGATGAATCCCAAGATCTTGACCCGATCTTCCAGATGGTGCCGGGAAATGAGCTGGTTCAGGTAAGCCAGTTCGCTCTGGGCGCCGCCCCCGGCCAGGTAGATTTTGGTCTCTGACTTTAAATACCTGGCCGCCTCGACCAGCACCCGCTGCCGTTTCATCCGGTCTATCCGGCTGGGGTAAAAAATACAATTTTCATATTCCCGGCAATGAAGTTTGTCATGATTAAGAGGGGGATGGTATAGCGAGACGGCGTCGATGTTATTGTATTTTTTTAATCTGCCGGCGCCGTTCATTGAAATAGTGTAAATACCTTTTGCTTCAGATAGATATAGATTGTCATGTTCCAGAATAGTCCGGCGGACGAATTCACCCTCCGGAAGTTTATCGATATCTCCAAACTTCGTCCCCCATAAGTCATAGGCCTGGCGGTGTTGATGCATTAACCAGATGACCTTATGGGGATGCTTAACATAATAGGCCGGAAACTTCACAGCCACAACCACATCTATCTTTTCTCCATTAACTTCCGTCAGATCCATCATCCGGCCCATGATCATACAATTTAATAGTGTTTCAGTCGGGTACCATTTAAAGGGGATGGAGACGATCTCCGCCTGATGGCCCCGTTGTTGCAACTGGGTCTTTAATAGATTGACCAGGATCTCGGCCCCGCCGGTAAAAAAGGGCACCTGGACGGTGGCAATGGCTATCTTCATAGTTCGATTCCCGTAAGCACGGCCAGGGCATCGACAAAGAGCCGCTCAATTGCGCCGGTTGTAAATCGGTCTTGATAGTTCCGATATCCGGTTTGGATTACAGAAGTCCGGTACTCTTTATCACGGGCCAACCGCCTGATGGTCTTGGCATACTCGGCCGGATCTTCTCCCAACAGGATTTGTCCGGGGCCTAACCTTTCCTCGACCGAAGATAACTTTCGGGCGATGACCGGGAGATATAGACTCTGGGCCTCAACTAACCGCATTCCGAAGCCTTCATGCCGGCTACCAGAGATGAAACAATCGCAGCCGAGATAAAATGCCAGCAACATCTGGTCATTGACATCATCAAGAAACCTGACCCGGCCGGCCAGGCCAAATTCATTGATCAGGTGATCCAGGTGATCGGTGGCCCGGGAGAGCCCGGCATTCTTTTTTCCGATAATATGCAACACAATGTTGCCGTCATACCGGAGACAATAATCTTTAACGATTCGGACCAGAAAATCATGGCCTTTATCGGGGGTCACTCCGCCGACGGATAATAGATTAACTCGGTCATCTTCAAGCAGATATTTCAGGGTTTCTTCATCCGGACGAGTTTGCCGCCGGAGATCAATCAAATGAAACGGCGGCATCACCACCTGATAACCGGCGAAATGATGCTCCAGTTCTTGGTGATTATAATGCGAATCGCTCATCCAGAGAGAGATGTTTTTATGGGCCAGCCGACTGGTTTGCTCTCGGCCCAGGCAGCATTTGCGATAATCATCTTCGGAAACACCCAGAAAAAACCACTCCGGAGTAATAGGGTGATATTTAATAATAATCCTGGCCTTAGCCTGATCTAAAAAACTTTCACCCTCGGGCCAATAACGGCTGTGATGATAAATGACCATATTTTCCGGATTGGCCAGGAGTTCCAACATTGACGATTTATCGAGCCTGTCCAGGTCGTTTTGAAGAACGTCATCCCCATAGACATAACATTGATGCCGGCGGTTAAGTATCTGATACATACCGCGGATATCAATTCCAATCGGATCGTCGGCCGCTATAGATTGATGGAGAATAACCGCATTCATCAAATCGTCCTTGCCATCTCGGTAATGTGATTAGTCAGTTTGGTCCGGGTCGTTGACTCTTAATAGGAATTGACGTTCCATTAAAAAATGTGGACCAATCAATCCCAGATGTAATCCTCATCACATTCGAGACCGTATTTACGCAACAGATTCTTGAATTCGTCTTCGAAGGTTTCGGTCTTGTGATGTATTTTTTGATTTGCAATATATTCTTTTAACGCTTTGACATTAGAGGCGCCGATGGAGAATGCCCCATAACCGTTTTGTCAGGCGAACTTGGTAAAATCTTGACCGTTAGTCTTAACCCATTTAGCCGTGCCGGTTTTGATTCTCTCCACCAGTTTGCTAACCGTCATGGTTCTGGGCAAACTGCAGAGAATGTGAATATGATTTTCGGTCCCACCAACTGCCAAGGGAGCACTACCTACCTTTGGCAAACCACTGTCACATATTTTTGAAATTCGCCCTCGATTTCGAGGGTAATCCAATTGGCTCGATTCTTGGTGCCAAAGACCAGGTGGATCAAAATTTGGGACAGGGACAGGGGCATAACCGGTTTATCTCAGAATGTCAATAGGCATGATGATCGCTATATAAATCGACAAATCCAAATAAGCCCCAACGGGGCGCTCTAGGTAAGCCCAGGGCAGCGCCCTGGGTAGGGGCGGCGACTATATGAAATACCATGTAATGGTCACATAAATCCTC
>JADFXY010000318.1:0-5400 GCA_015233355.1 Deltaproteobacteria bacterium
AACCGTGACCTTCGCCGTGCTGGTCTCGCTGTTTGTCTCCTTTACCCTGGATCCGATGCTTTCCTCCCGCTGGTTCGATCCGGATATCGAGCGGGTGGGCAAGCGGCATCTGGTGGCCCGGATACTGGATCGGTTCAATGACCGGTTTGAGCGCATGGCTGAGACCTATCGCCACATGATCGGCTGGGCGTTGGATCACCGTCCGACCATGATGGTCCTGGCCACGGTGACTTTCTTGGGCGGATTGTACGCCTTTGCTTCTTTACAAAGCACCTTTATGCCTGAGTACGACAAAGCGGAATTTCAGGTCAATTTTCAGACCGCCCCGAACTCCTCTTTAGCCGAAACCCGGTCCCTGGTTGAGGAGCTGGTTAAGCGGGTTGCCAAGATAAAAGAAGTTGACCACACTTACGCGACCATCGGAGCCGGTGATACCGGGACGGTCCGAGACGCCATGGTGTACCTGAAACTGGTGGAAATGAAGCACCGCCGGCGGACTCAAACGGACATTCAACGGCAGGTTCGGGAAATAGCGCTTCAACTGCCGGGAGTCATGCCTTCGATCATGGAAGTCGGCCGCCTTGACGGGAACAAAATGCTGGTGGTGAACATCAGAGGTGAGGACGTGGCTCAGCTCAAACGCTACGCCGCCCAGTTGAAGTCTAAGATGTCTGAAGTCCGTGGGATAGTCGACATAGAATATACCCTGGAGCATGATGTCCCGGAGTACCGCTTAAAAGTGGACCAAAAAAAGGCCCAGGATGTTGATGTCAACACCCAGAGTATCGTCAAGACGGTCAGGGCGCTAATCGGGGGTGAGGCGGTATCGACCTACGAGGACGAGGATGGCGATGCGGTCAATCTGCGGGTTAGAATGCCCGGTGAGCTGCGGCAAGATCCCAATAACCTTAATCGGCTTTACGTGACCGTATCCAAGTCCGGGGCCAAATCCGTTTTGGTCCCGTTGCAGGAAATCGTATCCTACGAATTGCACAATACTCCGTCTGAAATCAGCCGGCAGGAACTGACCCGGCAAGTTGTCGTCTCAGCCAACCTGGACAACCTGCCGCTGGGCACGGCCGTTAAAGAAACGGCCCGGGTGGCCAAGGAAATATCCATGGCTCCGGGATACCGGGTGGTCTTTTCCGGAGAAGCCGAAGACATGGCCGAGTCTTTCATGTACATGTTCGAGTCCCTGCTCCTGGCCGTGGTTTTCGTCTATCTTATCCTGGCCGCCCAGTTTGAGTCTTTTGTTGAACCTTTGTCCATTATGCTGTCTTTGCCTCTGTCCATCGTGGGCATGGCCGGCATGTTGTTCGTGACCAACGACACCATCAGCATTATGTCCCTGATCGGTTTGATTATGCTCATGGGCCTGGTGACCAAAAACGCCATCTTGCTGGTCGATTACGCTAAGATCTTGAGAGCGCGGGGCGAGGAACGGCGGCAGGCCGTGATCACCGCCGGCCGGACCAGGCTGCGGCCGATCTTGATGACCACCCTGGCGATGATCTTCGGAATGACCCCGCTGGCCTTGGGACTGGGTCCGGGAGCTGAAATGCGCGCCCCCATGGGCCGAGCCGTCATCGGCGGCCTGATCACCTCGACCTTGCTGACCCTGCTGGTCGTTCCCGTTATGTACACCTTGTTAGATGACCTGACTACCTGGGTCCGCCGCCGATTCAGCCGAAAGGATCAGGTGGGCAAGCCGGCCGAGGTCATGACAGATTTGATAAAGGCATCCGATCGTGGTTATGAATAAACAAAATGACTTGATTCAGCATCCAACCGGTAAGTATGCTAATGTTGGGTTTTCTCTTATTCGGATGGCGGCCTGTATTTTGGCCGGATTGCTTTTGTCCTCACCGATGTTGGGGGCCGAAGACAAAATTACGGATCAACCGGGGCCGGCAGTTAGAATAGTCACCTTAAATGAAGCCCTGGCCGTGGCCGCGGACCGAAACAAGAACATCAAGAAGGCCCTGGAGTATAAAAATTACGTGATGGGACGATATATCGAGGAACGGGCCGCGGCATTGCCCCAATTCAGCCTGACTGGTAAAGTTGCTCGGAGCCGGGACGAAACCCAGAAGGTCCTTTATGAGGGTATCCCTCCTCAGCAACAGGTGTATAACGGCCAGATCAATGTTTCTCAGGTCATTTTCACCTGGGGTCAGATCGGCGCGGCTATCCGGGCCGCTGAAATCGGAATGAAAACAGCCGACGATCAAATAGACCGCTTCCGGCAGGCCGTGGCCAAGGATGTCAGCACCGCGTTTTATGATGTCCTTCTGACTAAAGAGTTGATGGCTACGGCCAGGCAAACCCTGGACTTGAAGTCGCTCCACCTGGAGGAAGCCCGCCGTAAGTATGCCGCCGGCACAGCCACTGATTACGATGTCTTGGCGGCCGAGGTGTCCGTGAAGAACGCCCGGCCGAACGTGATCAACACCGAGAATGCAGTGCAGATCGCCAGGGAACGTCTGGCCATTTTATTGGGTGGGGAAGGCCGGCGCTATGACGTTGACGGCTCACTGGAAGTCCAAATCGCCCCTCTGCCCGAATACCGGCAAGCCGTTCTGACCGCTTTGAAGCGCCGGCCGGAACTGGCCGAGGTGCGGCACCGGTTGGGGATGCAGGAAGAGCTGATCACCGTGGCCAAAGGCGGCGACAAACCCCGGCTGGACCTCCAGGCCTACTATGGCCGGCAGAATTTGGAAATGGGAAGCAACCAGGGCGATGGAGAACTGGCTGCCGGCGGTATTTTCCTTACTTTTCCATTTTTTGACGGACTTCGGACCAACGGCAAGGTTGCCCAGGCTTTCAGTGAGTTTAAGACCTTGACCATCGAAGAAGCCAGGTTTAAGGATGATATCTCCCTCCAGGTTTTTGAGGCCCATAATGATTTGAAGAGTTCCGGAGCAATCGTCAGCGCCCTGTCCGGAACGGTGGCCCAGGCCGAGAAACTGCTGGACATGGCCAATAAGGGTTTCACATATGGCGTGAAGACCAACCTCGACGTCCAAGACGCCCAACTGCATCTGGAAGAAGCCAGGGCCCAACTGGCCAAAGCCCGGCGTGACTACCTGGTGGCCGGAGTGGCCCTGAAGTGGGTTACCGGGACAATTGAATTGCCCTCTCCGAAGGCGTTTGAAAGCGCGGCACAGGATAAAGAGGGGTGAGCGGGTATGCCGATGGTTCCACCAGGCAACGTTAGGGCGGCACCGGGTCGGGCCTGACCCTTGCTTTTGGTGTGGAAAATCTACAACGGAGCTGTAAACATGAGAAAAGGTGTCTGGAGGTCTTTCACCCTAAATATCACTGTGGTTATTCTGGTGTTTGTGATGGGTGTTTTTATCGGTATATTTGTCCGCAGCAAGCAACTTATTGATCGAGAAATCTTGACCAGGGCGCGAGCCCATTTCCATGCCATCTTGCTGACCCGAAGATGGAACGCCGATTACGGAGGTGTCTTTGTCGAGAAGAAGGCCGGGGTGGAGTCAAATCCCTATTTGGAAAATCCCGACATAAAAGGCGCGGACGGGCGAGTCTTCACCAAGAAAAATCCGGCCTTAATGACTCGTGAAATTTCAGAGCTGGCCAAGAAAGAGGATCCGGTCTCTTATCACATTACCAGCCTGCGGCCAATCAATCCCCATAATTTGGCTGATGAGTTTGAAGCCCAGTCATTGCGGTCGTTTGAACAAGACAAGAAGGAATCGTTTAGCAAGGTAATCCAAGATGGTAAGTATTGTTTCAGGTACATGGCTCCCTTGATGATAGAGAAAAGCTGTCTGACCTGTCACGGAAAACAAGGATACAAGGATGGAGACGTTAGAGGAGGCATAAGCGTCACTTTCAATGTCGACGAGATAGAGCGGTCTCTGACTGAGAGCCAGAATATTATTATCGGGCTGGCCGTGGTGACAGCGGCTGCCTTGCTGGGGATAGTTTACTTCTTTATCTTCGGGCTGATGAAACGTCTCAATGAAGCCAAGAGAAAAATAGAAGAAATGGCCGTCACCGATGAACTGACCAGTCTGTACAACCGGAGATTCTTTTTTACTAAGCTCAGTGAGGAAGCAGAAAGAGCCAAACGGCAAAACTATAATGTCGGCTGTATCATGGGAGATATCGACCATTTTAAGAAAGTAAACGACACATACGGCCATCATACCGGTGACGTGGTGCTGCAGAGGGTCGCCCAAGTGGTCAAGGATTGCTGCCGGACATATGACGTGGCGGCGCGCTACGGAGGTGAGGAATTAATAGTTTTGTTACCCAAAGCAGACGAAGATATATCCCTGACAGTGGCGGAGCGGATCAGGAGCGCTGTGGAAGACTGCCGGATCGACACGGAAGATGGACGCCGGGTCTCACCCACCATCAGCCTGGGCGTGTCATGTTTCACTTCGGACCAGTTGAGCCTATCCGAGGACTCCAGCCTGATAACCAAAAGCGCCGATGAAGCCCTCTATCGGGCCAAGGCCAACGGCCGCAACCGGGTAGAAGTAAGTTGGCTGTAAGGACGCATCCGTTATATAGAACCAGCCGAGGCGGTTGAACAGAAAATTCGGTCTTGAAGCCTGTCCATGTCGTATAATCGAAAGTTTGTGTCCAGTTCTCCCCCCTAACCGGCGGGCGGGCTTAGGCTGCTGATCCATAAGTCGGCCAGATCAAGTTCAATCTCCTGAAAAGGCCCAACCCCCACCTTGCCCTGGTCGCCGTAACTCCCCAGGAGGAACCATCTCCCCGATTCGAGCCGGAAGGCATCCATGGTCATGGCCACCGGATCGATCAGCCAGATATGTTCCACGTCATGCCTGGCATAAAGCGGCATCTTTCTGACTTTGTCAGTGCGGAACGTGCTGGGAGAGAGGATTTCACAGACCCAATTCGGGGCGACGGAGATCCAGTTGGTTTCTTCCAACACGGGAAAACGTTCTCGTCTCCAGGCGGCCAGGTCGGGAACCACGATGTTTTCGCCAAGCTTTATTTCCTGATCCATCAGAAAAATCCACCCGCCGGGGCCTCCCCCTTCACCATATTGGTATGGTGTCCCTATTTTTTTATCCAAGGCTGAGGTGGCGTAGGCGTGCTTCCTGGAGGGTCTCGGGGTTACAATGAGTTCGCCGCCAATGATTTCTCCGGTCATGTTTTCGGGGATGTGATAGAGATCCTCGTACGTGGCTATCTTCTTTGCCGGCTCGGCCATGGTCACACTCTCCTTGCTCACGGATATGCTTTTGGGGACGGAGCTATAACAGGACCTCTTAACGATATCTTACTTGTGTCAAGAAACGTCATTAATCATGGGTGGTTGTCCGGTGGACTCCAACACGCTTTGCCACAGCCGGCTTTTGATATTAACGCATTTTCGTTCGCTTATGACCGTCTTAA
>JADFXY010000319.1:0-5380 GCA_015233355.1 Deltaproteobacteria bacterium
TTAACCTGAGTTCGACGAGTTTAATTAATTTATGAGCTAGTATAGGCAAGTTAAAATAAATGGATATACTCATTCCTTCGTAAAGGTTAATCGCAACTTCGATGCCCTAATCCATGGAGGAAGAGTATGGACTTAATACAAGCCAACCAAGACAATGTGGTTATTCTCTCAGAACTGTTTTATCAAAGCGATGAATTTATGAAGATATTTACCCCTGTCATGAACAAGCATCTCATAGGTGAGAAGCGTCAAAGACCTTTCTGCAGATTATCCATATGCGAAATCATGACCATTTTGGTCGCTTATCAGTTTATCGGCGCACAGAATTTTAAACAGTTTTATAAGGATATCATCTGCCAATTCCATAGAAATGAATTTCCGGACTTGGTTAGTTACCAAAGATTTATTGAGGTCTCTACAATGGCGTTATTACCACTATCCATGTTTATCAAATTTCGCTTAGAGCTAGCAGAACAAACTGATATTTATGTAATTGATTCCACCCCCTTGGCAGTATGCAGTAACATACGTATTAATAGGCACTGTGTTTTCAGTGGAATAGCAGCCAGAGGCAAGAGTTCAATGGGGTGGTTCTATGGGTTTAAACTACACCTTGTAATTAATCATCTTGGAGAATTGATGGCTTTCCACATCACCGCCGGCAATATTGACGATCGCAAGACCGTACTTAAGTTGGTCAACAGGCTTAAGGGAAAACTAATTGGCGATAAGGGGTACATCAAAAAAACGTTGACAGAAGAACTCTTAAAACAAGGGATTGAATTGATAACAACTATCAGGAAAAATATGAAACAGAAAGACATGCCATTGACAAACCGCCTGCTCCTCAGGAAAAGAGCTGTCGTAGAGACAGTGAACGATCATCTGAAGAATTATTTCCAAATAGAGCATTCGAGGCACCGATCTATCGACGGATTCACGATTAATATTTTGGCAGCGTTAATTGGATACACTTTCTACCAGGGTAAACCAAGAATGCGAGGGGTCGATCTTGAATCGTCACCTGTCAACCCATGTTTCCAAATTGCTTAGTAAACTCGTCGAACTCAGGTTACAGTTAATACATTAGCGAGAGTGGGTTGTCTCTCCAGAATTCTTGGCCCGTATCCGAGCCATGACCGCACCAGCCTGGACATCCGCGCTCGGCGCGGCTCCGGCGATAAGAGATTCCACCGAGTTTTCTTTCGATGCGGTAGAGATTTGATCTTTGGCGTCCAACAGTTGCGTTTGGGCAGCTTGCCGTTCTTGCATGTCCTTGAGCTTATTCAAGCCACTGCCGTCGAAGTGCTTGGAGGTTATCTCTCGCCCTTTATTCACGTTATGGGTGGACTTAATCTGCCGGGCGATTCTATCCGCTTCTTCCTTTCCGCTGGTCGCCTTTTTCCAATTAGCCTGGGTAATATCCGCGTTTTTCTTATGCTCCGCCAGATCAACCCGAACCACCTCCAGATCGTGCTCCAACTGGACAATTTTGTTGACACAATCCAAGGCTTTTTCTTGGTTTCCAGAAGCATCATATCCTGCGGCCGCGTCTTCCAACTGCTTGACAAGCCCTTCCAATCGTTTGACTTCTTTATCCGCGGCATTATGCATCTGAAGGACTTCGGCATAACGTTGTTCATATTCCTTTATGCTTTTTTCAAATCTTTTCACTTCCTGCATGGCCTGATTAGGACGATCGGAATCCTCGACCCAATTCTCCATATTGTCTTTCCGGCCCATGACCCAATTCGCCAAAGTTCTGCCAAATCCTATTGCCATTCTTTATTCCTCCTTGTTAATCGGCCATTGAGGGCTGAACATTGCGGTTAGCCCTCGGCTTCATTGAATTCATTGAAAAGTTGTTGCCAGAGCATTTTCCATGAGGGCCAACACGGCTTCCCGCCCGTCTCTCAAAGAACCCAAAATGGTCTCCAACTCTCAGATCACCGGGCATGGTTTTGACTATCTTGCACGCCAGGGTGTCCGGTTCTTCGACTAATGGAAAAACCACATAACCGGCTTTGGCCAACACAAGGTCCAGCCCCGGTTTTCTATTTTGCGAATCATTATATCCACACTCTACTCCTCTTGTTTCACTCAGAGCATTAGATTCAAAACGGATCTATGGTCGATAAGGCATTGAACAGATTGCTATTATAGCCGGCAGTTGTAAGTGACCGGTTATTATCGACCAGTCGCCGGAATGAGTTAAGATTGTTTAGATTTCTTCACAACAAAAGGAAGTTTTGTAGAGCCTTATCTATAGCTCTGATCACATGGTCGGATTAAAAGACCCTGTCGGCGCGGCACAAATCTCGCGACTTATCAGCCGGATAGGGTAATTTAATTAGCCCTGCGCAATGACGGGCCAATCGAACTCCAGATTTAGCTATAGAGATTATTAGTTAAACTAGAAATTCAGGTGGAACAAATATGGAGAGGTATACTTCAGGCAGGGTAATAAACACTTCACAAGCAAGGAAAGAAGATACGTGGGGGATGCAATCGATCTGCACAGGAGATGCGGTCATCTGATCAACGCAGCAGAAGTCTTTATAATCCATATCGTCAAGTTGTTCGATGACGGCCGAATTGAAGCAAAGAACAGTACAAGACATCGTTACCATCACAGCAACCACAAGAAACGATATGGCTTTTCGTAGTCGATCAGCTTTCATCAGTAATCACATCACCAGATAGGGCGTTGCATTTGCGAATGGATTAAGTAGCTGTAAGGTTTCTTGTTACAGGGCAGTTACACATTAGTTTGTCTATTAGTATAAATCAAAAATATCTTTTTTGCAAGTGTAAATTGGGCAACCACATTTTTTTGAATGGCCGATTACAAATCGCCCTGCTGTGACGGCCGTATTGCAAAATTTAGACCGGGTCACTTGTCGGATCGGCGGAGTCCTTCATCGTTCTGGCGATGACTTGATATAATTCCTGGATGTTGATCGGCTTGGACAGGTAGTCGTCCATCCCGGCGTCTATGCACCGCTGTTTATCGCCCGTCATGGCGTAGGCGGTCATGGCCACGATGGGGATGTGTCGGCCGGTCTGCCGTTCGTGGGCCCGGATGGCTGCCGTGGCTTTCAACCCATCCATCACCGGCATCTGGATGTCCATCAAGATAATATCAAAAGGCTCCTTCTCCCAGGCGGCTAAAGCCTTTTGCCCGTCACCGGCGATAACCACCGTGTGCCCTTGCCTTTCCAACAGGACCAGGGCCAGCTTTTGGTTAACCAGATTATCCTCGGCCAGGAGTATCCGCAAGGCGCCCACGGGCTTGTCATCTGCGGCGGGCCGGATATCCTTAGCCGATGTGGACGACACATCTTCTTCCGGGAGGTGATTCCGCTTGAACAGTGAGGTGAATTCGAAGGTACTGCCTTGATCTGGTTCACTGCTTACCCAAATATCACCACCCATCATTTGAACCAACCGCTTGGAAATAGCCAGTCCCAGCCCCGGTCCCGCCATACTTTTTGGTGGTCGAGGCATCAGCCTGAGCAAAGGGCTCAAATATGGCCTGCTGCTTGTCCAAGGGGATGCCGCAGCCGGTATCCGTAATAGCGAAACGAAGAACCACCTCCTCATCCGTCCAGCTCTCAATCCCCACCTGTAACAGGACCTCGCCTTCAGCGGTGAATTTTATGGCATTGCCGACCAGATTGTAGATTATCTGCCCTAGCCGGGAGACGTCTCCGACCAAGGTATCATCTATCTCGGGTTTGAAATGATAGATCAACTCTATCCCTTTTTCCTCCGCCCTGGACGAGAGGATACCCATGATATTGGCCAGGCTGGGGCGCAACTGGAAAACGCCGGGGACGAGTTCAAACTTTCCGGCTTCTATTTTGGATAGGTCTAAGATATCATTTATAATTATAAGCAAGTGACCGGATGACTTTTCTACGGCTTCTAAATATTCCCTCTGTTGAGGGTTAAGATCGGTTTCCAGGGCGAGCCGGAGCATCCCTATGATGGCGTTCATCGGTGTCCGGATTTCGTGGCTCATGTTGGCCAAGAACTCACTCTTGGCCCGGTTGGCTGATTCAGCTTCTATTTTGGCTTTGACCAGGGCATGTTCGGCCAGTTTGCGGTCGGTAATATCCGTCACAAAGGCGTAATAGTAGATCGGCTGACCGCCCTCGTCTCTGACCAGGTGGACCAGAAGCTCGACCGGAACGCGGGAGCCGTCTTTGCGGATATACTCCTTTTCATACCGCACCGGCTGACCCGTCTGGTGCAGTTCCTCCAGCTTTGCCAGTTCTCCCGGTAGCCATTCCGGCGGGGTCAGACCACGACCCCAGTCGATGGTCGCCAATTCCTCTCTGCTGTAGCTGATGAGCCGGCGAAAAGCGGTATTGAACGCATCGAGCTTCCCGTCGGGATAACCGATAGCAAAAGGCTGGCCGGAAGTCTCCAGCAGGTCCGCCAGGAAGGTATCGTGCCGCTGAACCTCCAGCAACGCTTCTTCGGTCCGTTTCAGCTCGGTAATGTCTTGGGCAGTGCCCAAAATTTGATGTGGGCGGCCATCTTTAGTGCGTGAAAAGAGCAATTCACGGCTATGAAGTAGAACCCATCGGCCGTCGGCATGTTTTATCCGATAGTCGTGTTCCGACACCTCACCATCGTTGGCTTTGTCGAACCCGGCCAAATGCTCAGCCGAAGCCGCGAAATCATCGGGGTGAAGGATTTGCCGTAATGACTTAGAGGCCAGGCCTTGAATTTCGGCCGGCTCGTATCCAAGAATCGACTTAACCATTTGATTCACAAAAACATTCCGCTGCTCTTGTAAATCAAAAATGTAGACCAGGTTGGGCGAGGTGTCAATGACCCGCTGGTTGAAGGTCAAGGCTTCCTTGACCGCCCGGTCGGCTCTCCGGCGTTCTGCTTCCACTTTGGATACATAGAGAGCTATTTCCAGAGTAATTTCTATTTGCCGGTTTTCGTAAGGTTTAAGCAGGTATCCGGCAGGATAGGTGAGTTTGGCTCGCTGTAATAATTTTTCATTCACCCAACCAGTGGTGAAAACAATGGGGATCTCAAAGTGCGCCTGGATCTGCGCCGCCGCGTCAATACCGTCCATCTGACCGGCTAACAAGATATCCATGAGAATTAGATCGGGTCTTTCCGTCTCCGCCTTCCTGACTGCTTCCTCGCCAGAGTCAACGACGCAGCATACTAGATAGCCCAGCCTCTCGACGATGATCTTGAGACTGGAAGAAAAGAGGAAATCGTCCTCAACTATCATTATCTTGGGCCTGAAGGCTTTCAGGATCACGGTCTTATCACTGGTCATCCGGGGTACCTCATGTGAGATAGGAGGCTCTTGATCTTAAATGGGGCAAGGAAGCAGCGCGGCCGCGGC
>JADFXY010000031.1:0-20217 GCA_015233355.1 Deltaproteobacteria bacterium
AAAAAACGGATCAACGGGATATACCCGGACGCAGTCGGCCTGGATCTGGAATTGCAGGACCTGGACACGGAACGACGGAAGCTCCTGGAATATTCCAGGATCATGAACCAGCCGGCCGGCCCCAGGGGAGAACGTATTCATGAATTATTCTGGGCGGCTGAATATTGGCGTGGCCAAAGCTGCCGGGGTGCGCACCTCTTCCGGGTCGATCAAGCCCTGGACCGGCCCTGGGCTGACATCAACAGGAATGCTTCGACGATCCAGGACCTGGCCAACCTGCGGGAAGAACTGCCTCCCCAGGCCATCGAATGCTGGCAAGGCCTTCGCCCAGACCAGCTTTGTTCTCTAGACCAAAACGAGGTGAATGACGTCCTTGAGGCCATGCAGGTTAATCTGGTGGAGATGCTCAGCCGGTTCGAGACTTTGAGCAATGAACAGGGCCTGCCGCTAACCGGAACTTTAGGAGAGCTTCGGCACTTAAGTGCGGCTCATCCCGAAGTGTGTGCCGGCATTCCAGACAATCTGGTCACGGGGCTGAGCCGGATATTCTTAAACGGGCAAAACTTTCAGGTCCTGGAACGCCTTGACGATACAATCGGCAAGTTGCGGGAGTTTTCATCACGCGCCTCCGCCATAATGCCCCGAAAAGATACCTTTCCCTTGGAAGCCCTCCAGAAGTTGGCTGAATCCACCGCCCGGTTGGACGATGATGGTCTTGGCCGGCTGACGTTGCTGGAGATCCAGACTCTTTGTCTCGCACTCAACGACTCGGTCGGGAACATCCCGGCCATGGCCGATTCGGCCCCAGGTCTGTCCCGGATGCTGGTCTGTCAGGCCCAGTCAATGCTCCGGCAGCAGAGGGTTTCACTCAAGTCATTCTTCAAGCCGTCATTCTGGAACCTGAAGTCCATTGTCTCCACCTACCTGGAGCATGACGCAGAATTTGACGCGGATGAGGTCTGGGCCGGGATGAAGAATAGACCGGAATTAAGCCCGGGAGCCGATGACCCCAGGCCCCTGGAGGGGTATCGCGACCTGGTTGACCCCGGTCCGGTCATAAACACCGGTTGGGCCCGGCTGGTGGACGACGTTGTATGGACCCGGAAACTGATGTCGGCCATAGATTCCCCAGTCCGGACCGGAAGCCTGGGGCCGCCCATATTAGAAAATCACAAGGAGATGAACAAGCAAGTCCAGGCGCTCCAAGGTGTGATCGGGCGCGTCCGGCAGTCGTTGGCGCAGGCTCGAATTTCCGTCAAACCTGAAGATGGCCTGGATACGGTGGTCTCCTTGATCCGGTCACGTCAACACGCTTTTGAGGAAGTTCTGGCTCAGACCGTCGAGTTGAATGTCTCACCCTCAAGAACGATTATGGCCTTGAAGGAGGGCCTGGAGGCTCATGACTCGGCTCTAAACATGGCCAAAAGCATCCCCGATGATATTTCGTTCAGGCAGCTTATCGCAGAACTGCGAGGCGTCCTGGATGGAGATGAAACCGAATTTGATCACCTGATTCAAACGTCCAGGACAGTGGCCAACTGGGTCCGGCGGGTTTTCGCCTCCGGCAATTTCTCTGCCGGACTGGTGGCCTGGATCTTTGCCGGGCCGGACCGGAATCACCTGGCCCTGTTTCGGGATGTGGTCGAGCTATCGAAGAAGTTTGTTGCGGGCTTCGACACCTGGATTCAAAGCCTGGAGGCCGTTGGCCGGATCGATTTCAAGCGGTTTTTCGGAGGCGATGTCGCGGCGTGTCGCTTAGAAGATATGGCCGCGGCAGTGGCCCGGTGCCGGGATCAGATCCATTACCTGGGCGCCTGGGCCGATTACTGCCGATGCTCTGACCAGGCCCAGGCTGCCGGGCTAACCCAATTCATCGAAGCCATCGACCAGGGTGCTTTACCGGCCAGGAATGCCGGGCCGTCCTATCTTTTTGCCATCTATCACAGTATGGCCAGGGAACTTTTGACGGCTCATCCCGGCTTGAATCACTTCACCCGCCCTGGTTACGAGAATATCCTGAAACGCTTTGCCGGCCTGGACCAGAACGTTCTCGACCATACGCCCCAGCGGATCGCCCATAAGTTGGCCCGGCAGCCGGTACCCGCCGGGGTCGCCCTGGGGCAGGTTGGGAACTATACGGAAAAGGCGCTCATAGACCGGGAGATCAATAAACTCAGGCGCCACATCCCGATCCGCCAACTGGTCAAGCGGGCCGGCCGGGCCCTTCAGGCGTTTAAACCCTGCTTCATGATGAGCCCGCTGTCCGTCGCCCAGTATCTTGATCCTGAGAGTATGCGCTTCGATCTGGTGGTCATGGATGAAGCCTCCCAGCTCAAGCCCGAGGATGCCCTGGGCGCCATCGCCCGTGGGACGAAACTGGTCGTCGTAGGCGACCCCCGGCAGTTGCCGCCGACGAGCTTCTTTGACCGGATAGACGGGATAAATGCCGACGAGGACCAGACCTATGCGGTCACCGAGGCCGAATCCATCTTAGAACGCGGGATGCAAGTCTATCCGGCGCGGCGGCTGCGCTGGCATTACCGGTCCGAACACGACAGCCTGATCAGGTTTTCCAACCAGATGTTTTATAACGGCCGGCCGTTGTATGTCTTCCCCTCGCCGCGTCTATCCAACCGCAGCCACGGAGTGCATTTCAATTACATTCACGGCGCCAAATACCACCAGGGGACCAATCTTGTTGAGGCTCAGGCCATTGTGGCGGCCATCGAGCATCACGCTCGGCTATTCCCCGAGATCAGCCTGGGTGTGGCCACGTTTAACATCAAACAGACCGAGGTCATCCTGGACCTGCTGGAGGCCGCCCAGAAAAAAAACCCGGTTCTGGAAAAATGGGTCCGAGAGTCCGGCGACCAGGCCGAGCCGTTCTTTGTCAAGAACCTGGAAAACGTCCAGGGCGACGAACGGGATGTCATCTTCATCTCCGTGACCTATGGCCCAGACCCGGCCACCGGCAAGGTGTTTCAACGGTTTGGACCGATCAATACGGCCAATGGGTGGCGGCGGCTTAATGTCATATTTACGCGGGCCAAGCAACGGGTGGAACTCTTCAGCTCCATGCGGTCCCATGATGTGGTCCCGTCACCGGATGCCGGCAAGGGCGTCCACGCTCTGAAAGCGTACCTGGCCTACGCCGAGACCGGTTTCTTACCCGACAACGGCATCACCCCGGCCGGGACCGAAGCCCGAAGCCATTTCCAGGCATCTGTCATGGACATCTTGCATCGGCACGGGCACCAGGCCGCGGCTCAGGTGGGTGCGGCCGGATTTGGCGTTGACATCGGTGTGCGTCATCCTAAGCACCAGAATGACTTTATCCTGGGCATCGAGTGCGACGGGGCGGCCTATCACTCGGCCGGGTCCATCCGTGACCGGGATCGTCTCCGCCGGGAGATCCTGGAGAAGAAGGGCTGGCGGCTCCATCACATCTGGACGATCGACTGGTTCAAGAACCGGGAGCAGGAGATCGATCGCCTATTAGCCGCCGTGGACAGCGCCGTTCAGGAGTATGACCCAACGATGTCCCGGCCTAAGACAACCGAGGCAGCCCGGCAGACTGAAGCCGAAAAGCAAAAATGACCTCGGCGCATCCAAGGTCCGACCAAGCAGGCAAGTTTATCCAGATGGACGGTCAAGGCCTGATTTCTCTTGAAACCAAGTTTTCAGACAGACCTATTCGTCGCTAACGTTTATGGGGCCAACCCATGCGTATCCCCCTTGATTTTCACACCTTACATAAAAACCTTTTGGATAGCCAGGATACGAAGTCAAATCATGGTAATATGCCTTGCTACGGTCGCCGGAATTAACACTGAGCGTATATCTATTTTCGCCGGAGCTTTCATAGGTTCCGACCTTGAAATAGACCGTGCCTGAACTAGTAAAGGCCGATCCGTCAGCCTTTGAAACAGTCAATGTCAAATTTGTCCCCGAAAGTGACGCAGTCATTTTTAAGATCGCACCCCATGTCCCGCCACCGGATGTGGTATCACTTTTGTCGATCCGAAATACCTGGGTAAGCTGAAACTGACCGTGGAAAGGAGAAACATGTCCCGCGGCATCCTGGACAAACAGGGTATAGTAGTAGGTGCCGGGAGACCAACCGGAGGTAGAGAACGAATTCGAATAGGAGGCCGACGTGCCGCTTACATTCCATAGTTGGTCATGCTTAAAGGAGCCCGAACTGTCAGTTACCTGAAAATGAAGCTTGGCCAGGTTCGTCTCATCCTGCCCTTCCACGGTATAGGAAACAGTGTTGCCCTTAATGTAACTTGACGATATCCCGCTTACTCGGCCGGTAGGGGGAGTCGAGTCTTCGCTCTTAATAACCTGAAAATTTCCATTCCCTTTGCCGACCTGGCCACTGGATACGTGCCTCACGTGTATCCGCCAGTCAGAGGCTTCCGCCACGGTCGTAGGAATAACGCCGGAGAAAGTCCCGGTGTTGACGGTGGACTCAGCGAGCCGATACCAGTTGACATTGTCCGGCGAACTTGAAGAGCTCGAATCACGCCGCATGGCGATTACTACCTGATCCCCGGCAGACACCCCTTGACCGGTCGCTCTCCAGTTAACGGTAATCGGGTCGCCCTTGTGGTAAGTCCCGCTGGTTGGAGATACATTAGTGACTGTCGTCGGTTCGCAAGTGTCAAACAAAGAATCGCCGGGCATTTGCCCCGACGTGTGATAACCAAGACAACTCGGGTCTACATACTCAAACTTAACGGCATCAAATGCCACCCAATCCCCTTCTGTCAAATGAGTGTTGTCACTATTATCTGTACTGACATCTTTACCCAGAAAAATTTCGACATAGTCATACCATGACAGGTTGAATACAGTTGAATTATCATCTGCAGTCAGCTGATACCAACCATCCTGACTCGGATTAGGAATAATCTCCTTACTGGTTTTTCGTGATACAAAAGAGCCAATTTTGTAATATAACTTACTGGCCGTATTTCCTCTCGGAATATGAACATATATTCTATATGCCCCCAATCGGTAAGGCCACCATTGGGCATAGGCGCCGCTGCGCGCCTTGACCAGCCTTGATGTAAGGAAATAGCCCGGAACTATTTTTTGATCATCGGCACCAAGGTTAATAGGAGGGGATGAAACAAAAATAGAGGCGCTGCCTGCCGATTGGTCATTATCGACGATCAGCGATTGGACGTCCTGCAGAAAACAAAACTTAATTGGATAACCATATCTTCTACCAGGTAAATTGTTACCAGCATCACCTCCGTCTGAGACCGTGGCTAAAATCAAATAATCTCCTCCTTGGTATGAATTCCTAGTGCCTGCCACTCCATTCACAGCAGTAAGTATATTGTGTTCGCCTTCGTTTCCTGCTTGTACTAGGTATTTTAGACTTGCATTTATTAAAGTGGAAGAAGAGGATTCACCATTTTCCGCTGTTGCCCTGTCAACGGTATCTCTCACCAAGATAGCAGCGTGGTAGAAGTTACCGGCTACATTTAGCGAACCATAAATCGGCTCGTTTCTCACACCGTAAACATCGTAATGTGTTTCGTCAGGATTCTGATTTGTTATGGATAGGAAGGGCAACAAAACCCTTGTTGGATTGTTTTGATCATAGACGAAGTATGGATCATGATATCCGTGTTTGTCAGGATCCTCATGTTCCCAATTGATGAACTCTGTTGAATCAATGTATCCAAAATACGGCCCCAATCCATCAGAGTCTTTTATTTCAAAATGGACATGAGGGTAATCGCTGTGACCTGTGTTTCCCATGATACCCAGTTTACTGCCTTTGGAAACATATTCTCCTTGGGCTGTTAATAAGGAATCATTTAGCATGTGGCCGTAGAGACTAAACAAGTACCTGCCGTTGGTCAGCAAATGTTTGGTTACAACTACATTTCCGTACCCGTGTCCATGGGCTGCATCTAAAGCAAGAGTCGTTTTACCATGGGCGACACTGTATATATACAATATAGGAACAGAGTTACTGCGGAGAGTAGCTTCAGTTGCATTACTGGGGAAATAATCTGGATGTTTTTTGTAATCAAAGACGTGCAACAGGTCGGACCCAATGTGTTTCCCTACCTTAACGACATTAGTACCATATTGGTAAGGACCCTTATATGCTGGAAAAAAACTTATGGTCGGATCACTGCCCGCAGGATACATGAAGCTCAGATTATTTTGCGATATCAATGAGCGGTCGAATGCGCCGGAGAATTCGACTGACAACGCGTCGTTACTCTTCATCACATTGGCAGCTTGATTTCCGTTTTGTTCACGACTCCTCATTTCACTATAATTGATTGAATTTCCGCTATCCGGTGTCGGCATATCCAACTGTGACAAGGATGCAGAAGGAGCCCCGTAATAAGCTGACGAAGCTAATGTTAAGATTATCAGCCATCTAAAATAGATGTTTCTTTTCATTTCAAGCCTCCTTCTTCGTGGACGGTTATCGAAAATACCCTACTGATAATTATGACAAAAAGATTACATGGCGTCGATTCAGCCGAAGGGTATCAGACGTGGCTGGAGGTCATTGGGAACACCTGTGCTCATTTTACCTTAAGAAAAAGATTTCTTAACGGCTATAGTTGATTTGATAGATGATCGTGGTTATTCAATCTTATTATGGTCCGATTCAATACAACGATTCCCAGAGTGGTTACCCCCCGAGAATATCTTTATGAAATCATCATTACCTATCATTAAGTCCCAGAGGTGTCCTTATCGTGGGTAGTTTGGTCATTTTTCCACCTATTTTTACCTTATATAAAGGTTATTTTGTTGTCAACATTTTTTTGAGAAACTTGTGGACAAATATCTATTTGTTTTAATGGAGATAGGTCTGATATAAACGGGGGCTTTAATATTAGAGTTGATGGCGAAAAAACTTCCTCCCCAGCCTCTTAACGAAAGCCCCCCGGCTATACCAGCGATCAATCCAACAACAATATTTGTCAGGGGCCAGGTTATTTGACGGCCAACTGGGCCGGTTATTTGGCCAGGGAGGTTCTTTAACTTGGCCCGAAAGCATCCGAGATAGTCAATTATCATGGCTCTCGACACTTCCGTGACTCCACTATCAATGGTTCATCAACGGCCAACCCAATCCTGTCTCGCTCTGATTTACCCGAGTTTGAAAGGTCTCTCTCTTTTCCCCACAAACAACCCCCTGTGCAAGGCCGACGGATTCTTTACAAAAGATTCGGGCCATCCTGCTGCAAACTCCATTGACGCACCTCAAATAAAGATATATTATGAGGTAAGCTATCTGCCGTGCCATAAGCCCGGTTCATAGCTCCGGCCACGAGAGCAGGCATCCCAGCAAAGGAAGGCGATTGTGAAAAGGGATCTTACTGATCGTCTTATGGAAAGATCATGGAGTGGCCGCCGGTCCGGTCTTCTCTCTCGGCCTGTTTATTGCCCGCACGACCATTTCCCGGCGGATCACCCAATGGCCAACCCACGGGTAAACAGAACCACGGCCCGGCCGGATATTAAACCGCTCTGGCCGGCTCGGCTAATCACTCTTCTGTTCGCCCTGCTTATGGCCTGTTCCGTTCAGGCGAATGACCCCAAACAAGTCAAAAAGATACTGTTGATTCACTCCTTTGAGCCTTTCCTGCCCCATACCATTATCGTCAATCAAGAAATCAGGTCAACGCTGCAGGCAGGAACTTCAGATCATCTTGATTTATACTGTGAATACCTGGACCTGGCCCGCTTCCCCGGCGAGGCTTACCTCCGGCAGTTGCGCGATCTCTTACGGCACAAGTACTCCACCCGGGCGCCGGATTTGATCTTTGTCCTGCTTGGTCCGGCATTAGATTTCACCCTGAAATACCGGGACGAACTTTTTCCGGGAACCCCCATCGTCTTTTGCTCACTGGAGAAACGCCAGATTGAAGGACGTCACCTGGGTCCTAACGTCACCGGTGTGATATCTCAATTGGATTCCAAAGGGACCCTGGATCTGGCCCTCCAGCTTCAGCCGGAAACAAAACAGGTCGTGGTTATCACCGGGACCAATGAAAACGATCAAGCATATGCCAAGATCACCCGTCCGGCGTTTCGAGAATATGAAGACAGGCTCAAGTTCGAGTATCCAGCGGGTGCTTCCTATGAAAAAGTCCTGGCCACGGTTAAGTATTTGCCATCGGACACCATTGTCTTTTACGTGACCATGTTTCAAGACGGCACGGGGAAAGCATACGTCCCTCGCGAGGTCCTGTCGGCATTGGCTCAAGTATCGAGCGTTCCCATTTATGGAATAGCTGAGCAATATTTAGGCTACGGGATCGTCGGAGGGCATCTGTCCGGTGCCCAGAGCGATGCTAAAAAGGCCGCCGAGGTGGCCCTGCGCATTCTGCGGGGGGAAAAACCAGTGGATATCCCCATCACCAAAAGCCCGAATATGGCCATGTTAGATTGGCGTCAACTGCGCCGCTGGAATCTCGATGAGAGCCGCCTCCCGCCCGGCTGTCTGGTCAAATACAAGGAAATGACAACTTGGGAGACATACAAACTACATATAATTGGCGTCATTACCTTTTGCGCCCTTGAGTCCTTGCTCATCTTCATTCTATTGGTCCAACGCATGAAACGCCGCAAGGCCGAGAAAGCCTTAACGCTGTCGGAGCGAAAGCTTTCGTTTCACTTAGAACAAACGATTGTCGGCGTAATTGAATGGGATACTCAATTCAGAGTGGTCCAGTGGAACCCCGCGGCAGAAAGCATATTCGGTTACACTCGTGCAGAAGCCATGGGCCGTTATGCGGCCGACCTGATTATTCCCATGATAGTCATTGACGAAATTGCATTGGTCTGGAACAATCTGGTGAGACAAGCCGGCGGAACCTATAGTACTAACGAAAACCTGACCAAGGAAGGAGAAATAATTATCTGTGAGTGGTTCAACACGCCTCTCGTGGACCAAGACGGCCTTATCATCGGGGTCATGTCTCTTGTGCGTGACATCACCGAACGAAAGCGCGCTGAAGAAGAAATTAACCAACTTAACATTGAGCTGGAGCAGCGTGTGGCCCGTCGGACCACCGAGTTGCAGGCCAAGAATCAAGAACTGGAAGCTTTCACCTACTCGGTGTCGCATGATCTCAAAGCTCCCCTGCGCGGAATCGACGGCTATAGCCGATTGCTGCTCTCAGATCACATCCACCAGTTGGATGAAGAGGGCCGAATGTTTCTCCAGAACATTCGTCAGGCCACGGAACAGATGAACCAGTTGATCAATGACTTGCTGGCCTATTCCCGATTTGAACGTCGAACTTTGACGCCCGGTTTGGTCAATCCCCGGGCCTTGTTCGAAGCCCTGATTGCAGAACATGCCACCGACCTGGAAAACCGCCGGATTAAAATCTCCATAGACATCCCATTTGAATCGTTTACAGCGGATGTGGAAGGCTTGACCCAGGCCCTGCGAAACCTGCTCGACAATGCCATCAAGTTCACCGGAAAGGTGCCCGAACCACGGATTGAGATCGGTGGTTCCGTGAATGAAGGGACCTACTCGCTCTGGGTCCAGGACAACGGGGTCGGTTTCGATATGCGTTACGGCAACCGAATCTTCGAAATTTTCCAACGGCTCCAGCGCATTGAAGATTATCCCGGCACGGGCATTGGACTGGCCATCGTAGCCAAGGCTATGCAACGAATGGGCGGCCGTGTCCGGGCGGAGAGCACACCGGGGCAAGGGGCAAAGTTTTATCTGGAAATTCCAAACCATGTTGGGACGTGATAAGATTCCTCGCTTCGCTCGGAATCACAAATTTACATCCTCACTTCGGATGTTCCACTTCTCTGTCATTTCGAGCAAAGCGAGAAATCTTATCAAGCCGTTGCCTTAATTAGACGGTATTGCTGTGCCAGGCTGGAGTCGAGATTTAGGCATGAAGATCATCGGGTAGACTATCCAGACTGATGAAAAGGCCACCCCATGGATCGAATTTTGGAAACCGGAACCCGGCCTGACGTTTGAAAAGGAGGCAACCATGCATAACTTGATCCGCCCTATCCTGCTTATAGAAGATAATCCAGTAGATATCGATCTTACCAGGCGCGCCTTCATCAAACGCAAGGTGGCCAACCCCATAGAAGTCGCCCGTGACGGCGAAGAGGCCCTGGCTGTAATATCCAGGTGGCCAACCGACGGTCTAATTCCGGTGGTCATCTTGCTGGATTTGAAATTGCCCAAAATCGACGGCCTGGAGGTACTTCGTCATTTGAAGACTCATCCTGAATTCCTGACCATCCCGGTTGTCGTCCTCACTTCATCTGCTGAAGATCGAGATATTCAGGAGGCGTATCATCTGGGGGCAAACTCCTATATCGTTAAGCCCATAGATTTTGAAAAGTTTGTAGACGTAGTCACTCAAATAGATCTTTACTGGAATGTCATCAACACGCCAGCGAGATGATTTATGAATGTATTATATGTCGAGGACAATCCGATTGACGCCAATCTAACCCGGCACGAACTGCGGAAGAGCGCCCCGGAGATTAACCTTGATGTCGTCAGCACCCAGCATGAAGCCCTGGCCACCTTGGAAAAACGCCCCGGTTACGACCTGGTGCTTACGGACATGCGGCTTCCCGACGGCGACGGTCTGGCGATACTGGCCCACATCAGGGGAAGATCTCTCCCCCTGCCTGTCGTTCTCATCACCGGCCATGGGGATGATGAAACAGCGGTGGCCGGCCTGAAAGCCGGAGCCGACGACTACATAGTCAAACGAGATGGCTACCTACTGCACCTACCGGCTGTTTTGGAAACAGCGCTGCAACACTACCGTACCCAAGCCGCCCTCCGCTCCCGCCCTATCCGAGTTTTGTATGCGGAACATCACGCGGCAGACATCGACCTGACGTTTCGCTACATGGCCGCCCATGCTCCACACATCCAATTGGAGAAGGTCTACTCTGGTCTTGAAGTCCTGCAGACACTGGCTGTTCGCGATCGTCTACAATACTACGACGTCATATTAATGGATTATCGGTTACCCGGTCTAAGCGCTTTGGAGGTTTTAAAAGAGCTGCGCCAGATCCGCAGGTCGGATGTGCCGGTTGTCTTAATTACCGGACAGGGTAATGAGGAACCGGCGGTTGAGGCCCTGAAGTTAGGGGCGACCGATTATGTGATAAAACACTCGGGATATCTTCATAAGCTCCCCTTCGTCCTGGAAAACGCCTTTCACCGCACCCAACTATCCCGAAAACATGCCGCACTCGCCGAAAGCGAAGCCAAATATCGAGCGTTGGTTGAACAAATCCCGGCCGTAGTTTATCTGGCCGCACCAGATGGACCCGGCAGGATACTCTACATCAGTCCCCAGATCGAATTCTTATCCGGATTTTCGGCCGGCCAATGGACCACCGACCCAGCACTCCGGACCAGGCAAATCCATCCCGCAGATCGGGTCCGGGTGCTTTCCGAACTGGCCCAAACCCAGACCGCCGGCCTTCCGGTTGTTTCCGAATATCGCCTGGTCACCAAAGACGGCCGGAGCAGATGGTTGCGGGACGAGGTGGTGCTGGTCCAAGATGAGGCGGGAACACCAATTTTTATCCAGGGGATCATGATTGACATTACTGACCGTAAGCTGGCCGAAGAAGAGCGAATCCGGCTGACTACGGCAATGGAACAGATTGCCGAAGGCATCCTCATAACTGATACGAATTGGATTATCCATTACGTGAATCCGGCTTTTGAACACATGAGCGGCTATAAACGCGAAGAAATTATTGGTCAACAGGCACGTACGTTTAAGAGTGACAGACATCATGATGCGTTCTATAAAAACATGGGGGAGACACTCCTAAAAGGTGAGATCTGGAAAAGCGACTTCACCAGCAAACGGAAAGATGGAACCCTTTATGAAGTAAAGGCGACTATTTCCCCGGTCCGGGACAGCCTGGGTGAGATCATCAACTTCGTGCTTGCGGAACGTGACGTAACCTATGAATCGATGCTGGAAAGACAACTTCGGCAGACCCAAAAAATGGAGTCCATCGGCACGCTGGCCGGGGGCATAGCCCATGACTTCAACAATATTCTGACCGGGATTCTCGGCTTTGCGGAACTATCGTTCTATGAGCCGTCACTGGAAGGCGGTTTGCGCCGGAACCTGGAACAGATATTGACAGCCGGAAATAGGGCAAAAAGCTTAATACAACAGATACTTACTTTCAGTAGGCAGGGCGACCAAGAGATAATGCCCGTGCAACTCGAACCCATTATCAAAGAAGTAGTCAAACTGCTCAGGGCATCTTTACCAACAACCATCGAAATCAGGCAAAATATCAAGGTGGATTCGGGCATGGTCATGGCTGATCCCACCCAGATGCATCAGGTTTTGATGAATCTATGCACCAATGCCGCCCACGCCATGCAAGGTGAGGGAGGAGTCTTGAACATACTCCTGGAAGACGCCCTTCATCGGCCTGATGATAAGCTTCAGATCCCGGACCTCGATCCGGGCCATTACATGAAACTGACAGTGAGCGACACGGGGCACGGAATCAGCCGCGACATTTTGGATCGGATTTTCGACCCATTCTTCACGACTAAAAGACCAGGTGAAGGAACCGGCATGGGGTTGGCTGTCGTGCATGGGATAATCAAAAGCCATCATGGAGCCATAACCGTCGGCAGCGAACCGGGATCGGGGACCATTTTTTGTGTTTATCTCCCCAGAATCGAAAGCATTTCGCCGTCAGAACCGAAGCCACGCGCGCCCATACCCAAGGGAAACGAGGTTATCTTGTTCGTTGATGATGAAAAACCTATTGCGGAACTGGGTCGGATGCTGCTGGAACGTCTAGGGTATCATGTAATAATGACCACCAGTAGCCTTGAGGCGCTCAGCTTCTTTCAGGACGCATCAAGCGCCGTCCACTTCGACCTGGTCATTACCGACCAGACCATGCCGCAGATGACCGGCCTGAGATTAGCCCAAGAGATTATCAAGCTGCGGCCCGACTTCCCGGTAATATTGTTTACGGGATCTAATGAAGATGACTTCAGGGAAAAGGCATTAGCCCTGGGCGTCAGCGAATTCTTGATGAAGCCGCTCGATCTCCGCAATTTAGCCGAGGCAGTCCGAAAGGCTATAGATAAAGTCCGGATAAAACAACTGTGAAGATCAAAATCAAAGGCGACCAGGCGACCAACGTGCCAAAAAAATCCTCTAAAAAATTTCAGGCCAAGGACCACTTTAAGGTTAAGAACAGCCTATACCACAGATTTGGGAAGAGGCTGTTACTGGCTTTCGGCCTTTATCTTTTTGCGCTGACCGCGGCCACGTCTTCACTGATCCTGGTGGAGGGCTGGAATTTTAGCGATTCCTTATATATGGCCGTACTGACCCTGACCACTGTCGGGTACGGAGAGGTCAACCCATTGACTCCAACCGGCCGCTATTTGATGATCACGATCATGCTGTTCGACAATGCCGTGTTCGTTTTTGCCGTGGGCATGATGGGTTCAACCATCTTAGAAGGCGACTTGATGAACGTTTTCAGGGGAGAGAAGTTGATGAAGGTGTTGGACAAATTAGAAAATCATATTATTATCGTGGGATTAGGGCGAGTCGGTCACCAGGCGGCTGAGGTGCTGAGCAACTATGGTCAAAAGGTGGTAGCCATAGAAAAGGCTATTGACGATGAAGAGATTACCGAGCAGGAAGGCTGGATAGTGATCAAAGGTGACGGACGGGAAGAAAATATCTTGCGGGCGGCCGGAATCGAGCGGGCCGGGACCTTGTGCGCCTGCCTCCCGGCTGAAGGTGATAATCTCGTCCTGACCATTATGGCCAAGGAGTACAACCCGGACATTACCGTCATCGCCCGGGCCCATTCCAAGAGTTTTGCCCAGCGCCTGAGGCGGGCCGGGGCTGATAATGTCATCCTGCCGGAGGCGGTGGCGGGGACAAGGGTGGCCCTGGAAATTTTGGGCGGTGGGATGGAGAAGCTGGATCGTTTTCTGGAGCTTCGGGCCACATCCAAGATTCTTTTAGAGGAAGTCAAACTGACCTCCAGGTCTCCGTTGGTTGGACGAACATTGGGAGATTCGAGAATTCGGGAGGATTGGCACATTGTCGTCTTTCTGATCAGCGCCGAAGATGGTCAATATGAAGCCACTATCCCGATAAGTCGCGTGTTCAAAACGGGGGATGAATTGTGGGTTTTCGGCCGGCAAGAAGACCTTAACCGATTTGTCAAAGAAGTGACCTAAAAGGCATGTCCAGTCCGGTCAAGTTCATTCCCCGGCTTCGGCCCGGCCGGCTCCGTTCGCCCCAAACTGGTCGACTTCCATATCCGGAAATTTTGATCTAATGAACTCCCTTATCTTATTCATCAAACGATCTTGAATCTGACGCACCCGCTCTCGGGTTATCTTAAATTTAGAGCCGATGTCCTGTAAGGTTACTGATTCTTCAGTCAGCAAGCGGTGATCAAAGATGTAAAGCTCCTTGCCCGATAAAGTCTTTCTGAACTCTTGAAGATTCTCCCGCAGCAGCCGGTGCATTTCCTGTCGGGCCACCTGGTCATCCAGGCTCTCACCTATGGACGGCAGAAAGCTCTTATGGTCATCTTCAGAATCCTCCCGGACCGGCGCATCCAGTGATAGCTCCCAGCCTGAAAGACGCTGGTCCATTTCCAGGATATCCGATTCCTTGACGTTCAAATTGTGGGCTAAGAGCTGAGGGCTGGGATCTATTCCCTTGGCCAGAAGTTTTTCCTTTTCCTTGTTTAGGTTAAAAAAAAGCTTCCGTTGCGCCTGGGTCGTGCCTATCCGGACCAGTTTCCAGTTGTCCATGATGAACTTAAGAATGTAGGCTTTAATCCAGAAAGAGGCGTAGTAGGACAGCTTAATATCCTTGTATGGATCAAACTTCTTTACTGCCTGCATCAAGCCGATGTTGCCTTCTTGAATCAAATCCATCAAGCTGCGCATCCAATACCGGTGAAAATCCATGGCTATTTTCACTACTAACCGCAAATTGGAGGTGATCAAGGCGGCCGCCGCATCCGGATCATTACCATCGTATAACCTGATGGCCAGGGCCTTCTCTTCTTCCCTGGTCAACATGGGATACCTGTTTATCTCCTGCAGATAACGCTGTAAGGCCCCGGTCACAGGGACAGCGCTGGTGGATATGCCTTCTTTTAGAGGTTCCTTTCCCAGGCCGATGTCATCATCGAGAACCAGCTCCTCCGGATTATCGATAAGATCCAGATCCGGCTCGCGTTCCTCGTCTTCCAGTGTCTCTTCCACCAGTTCAGGCTGAATCAGCTTGACGGCCTTGGCTTGATCGGTTTTCTTTTTCCTCATGTCTGTTCTCCTCACAATTTGCCAACTAAAATACACGAACATCGGGTCCGACACAAGCGGATTATGGATGCCCCGGCGCCGCGTTTTCCAACCTGACGGATTTTTATCTAAAACATCATGATCACCGGCTCCCCTGAATTTTTTGTTAGGCTCAACCGCGCCACCGGGGCGCCGGAATTCAGACAAGGTGGGCGGAGAAGATGTTTGTCCGCAAATCAGTTTGACAATTCGGCCCACAATGGGTATCCTCTGCCCTTATCAAACTGCGTCATCCGGTCCTCTTCAACTGCCGTCTTACCTTTTTGTTCGATTATCCTAACAGCCCAACCCAGAAGACCCGGACGCAATGAAATGACGCCTATATTTAAAAAAAATACATGGAAAACAAGAGAAACCATCTGCGTTCCTTATTTGTTTTCTTCGCGCCCTGGGCTTTATGCCTTTAAGGCAAAAGGAACTAAACATGAATGTCGAAGATTTCAAAAAACAGCGGCAGGCCATAGCCGATTCAATCAGCTCCAAAGGGCCCAGCCTGGAAGCCATTGACGATTATTGCGAACTGATAGACACTTTTATCGGTGAGTTATTAGACACGGCCATGGATAGTAAGCCAGGTCTTAGAGAACTGATGGGCGACGATTGGGCGGTTCTGGCTTTGGGAGGGTATGGCCGCCGGGAGATGAACCTGGCCTCCGACGTAGATATCCTCTTCCTTTTTAAGAACAGGATTTCCGACAAGACCGGAAAAATCATCAAAGAAGTGCTTTATCCGCTCTGGGACACCGGTTTGGAAGTGGGCTACGGCACCCGAAACACTAAAGACACCCTAAGTTTGATGGCCAAAGATTTCACGGTCTTCACCACTACCCTAGACGCCCGTCTGATCCGAGGGACAGAAAGCCTGTACCTCAGTTTTATGGATGAGTTCTACCGCCAAACCCGTTTTCGGAAAAAAGAATTCATAGACAATTTGCTGACTGAAAAATACAAGCGGATCAAGCGCTATCAGGATAACGAATACCTGGTGGAACCAAATCTTAAAGAAAACATCGGCGGCCTCCGGGATGTCCATTATTCTTTCTGGATCAGCCGGGTCTTAGACCGGCCCGAAGGCCCGGCCGGAATTCAGCCTTATCCGGTACTCACCGATGAACACGCCAAAGAACTCAGGGAAAGCCAAAACTATTTGTTGTTAGTCAGAAACGTCCTCCATGTTCTGGCCGGCCGCAAGGAAGACCGGCTGACCCTTCCATATCAAGAACAAGTGGCCGGTTTCTTTAACCCTACCGGTGACGGGGCTCTAAACCGCGTCGAACAATTCCTTCGGGTATTATACGCCCATTTAGAGAGAATTGCCTACTTGAGTGATGCCGCACTGGATACAGCCGCCAGCCGGGTGCAACCCTACAAATACACATTAGACAGCAAAATCGCGACGGGACTGCCGCAGGGGCTGGCCTTAGAGAACAATAGGCTCTCTCTGGCCTCCCTTGGCGACGTGGAAATCGGGTTGGGCTCGGTAATGGACCTGTTTCTGGAATCGGCCAAAAGAAAAATCTCGATCAGCCCAGACGCCCAGCAGGCTATCCGGCTGGCGTTAGATAGATTTTCTCCCCAGGAAATGCACTGCTTGCCTGTTCAACAGATGCTTTTGGCCATCATCACCAACTCTGATGAAGACGACAAATCGCTGGAGGCCATGTTGAATATCGGTCTCTTGCCCAGATTGATGCCGGAATTCGACAACATTTCCAATCTAGTCCAACATGACGCCTTTCATATCCATCCCGTAGACCGTCACAGCCTTAAGGCCCTGGAAGAGATCAAAAAAATAGAAAAAGGCCATTATCAAAAGGAGGCGCCGATCTTGACCGATGTCACCAAACGGGTTAATGACCGAGAGTTGCTGTACATGGCCACTCTGTTACACGACATCGGCAAAGGACAGGGCCAGGGCCATTCCGAAATTGGGGCCCGAATCGCTCCCGAGATCCTGACCAGGATGGGGTTTGATAAAGAAAGAATAAGCAAGGCCGTAGAGTTGATTCGGCTCCACCTGTTGCTCATCGGCACGGCCCTGACCAGAGACTTGGGCGAAGAACGAACAGTGGAAACGGTTGTGGCCAAGATAAAAGACATCGAAACGCTGGAGCTGCTCTATCCGCTGTCAGCCGCCGACGCCATGGCTACCGGCCCCCAAGCCTGGACCAGCCAAAAGGCCTACTTACTGAGAAGCCTATTCTTAAAGTCCGCCCGGATGCTGGAAAAGGGAGAACTCGGCGACCGGGATGAAATCGAGTATGCCGATCACGTGAAAGAACAGGTCCGCCGGCTGATGCTCGCCCACCGAATGCCCCAAGCCGACCTGGACATGTACCTCGAAAGCATGTCAACCCGGTATCTGTCCGGCAACGACCCCGGCACCATCATCGGTCACATCAGCCTAAATGAGCAATTAAAAGTCAAGGACGAAGCTTTAAAACTCAGCCGGGGGCTATGCGAAGAAGCGGATTGTTCAGAACTTACCGTCATCACGTGGGATAGACCCGGAGTATTTTTTCGCCTGGCCGGGGTGTTCACCTTAAACGATCTGAATATCCAAGAACTGGCTATTTTTACCTGGTTAAAAGACAAGGCCATCCTGGTCTTCCAAGTGACCAATCCGTTAGACCGGCTAAACGAAGACGCCAAATGGCGCCAGGTGGAAAAAGATATGGTCAAGTCGCTCCAAGGCAGCCTGGGCTTGGAGTACCGGTTGGCCCACAAACGCAAGTACCTCTCACTAAAACACGACATTGGCGTCAGGAAACCTTCCTCGGTCAGACTTGACAACGACGCTTCTGAATTTTTTACGGTAATCGAGATCGCCACGTACGACCGGATGGGATTGCTCTATGCCATCGGCCGAACTTTTTCCGAATTTATGTTGAACGTCCGCGTGGCCAAGATATCAACCAAAGTTGATCAAGTTTTCGACGTCTTTTATGTCACGAACAGTAACGGAGAAAAAATAGAGGACGAAGAGCTAAAGAAAGAGATCAACAACGCCCTGATGTTTTCCATTACCCAGGTCTAGGCCGGATATCCACAATGCGCGCAAGTCGGGGGTCTTCTATGAAACCAATGCTGAAATCAAAGAGAAAAAGAATCACCTGGATTATCTTTCCGCTTGTCTGCTTGGGGGCGTTCCTTGGCTCGTGCGCAGTCACTACAGTAATCCGTCCTACCGACGAAGCCGCCGTATCCCGTTTCTCCTGGGTCAATCCGGCGCCGGAACTCCCCTACCCCCCGGCCATGTACCGCTTGACCCTTGAAGGAACCTGGTCGGACATGGGCCTCGCCTACGGCCGGCAACTTGGCCAACACATCGCGGTGGTGTGCGAGCGGGTACTGGACCATTGGGTGGAGATGGCCGGCGGACCGGAAGTCACGGCTAAGGCCTTTGCTCATCTCAAGCTCGATCTGGCTAAGGCCGCCTGGTCGATTAAGGCTTTTGCTCCGGAAATGATCGAGTTCATGGACGGCCTGGCCCAAGGGGCGGCAGAGAACTTAAACCTCGTCCGGCCGGACTCGGGATTATCCAACGTTGAAAAAATCCAGGCTATCAACGTCGCCGGCTGGTTAACCCAAAACCCCGGCCAACACTCCGCTCATGATCGTACCGGACAGAAATTCTCGTCCAAAAGCAAAACCGCCGTCTGGCCGGAGCAGGGTGTCGCGTTTGCCGCGTTTGGGCGGTCAACACCCGCCGGCCACACCATCGCGGGGATCAGTTGGGACCAACTTTTTGATCCATACATGTTTCAGGTGGCCATCCAGGTCAAGCCATTAGATCAAAACGCGGCGCCATATCAAGGTACCGTCATGGTCGGGTGTGTGGGTGGTAATAGTTTGTTATCGCAAAGGGGGCTGTGGATTGGCCAGACCAGGGCCGGGAGTCGTTTGGGTTCCGGCCGGGAGGCGCAAGAGACCTCTTTCGGCGTCAACCGTCTGATTGCGGCAGCCCATGTCGCGGCTTACGCCAAGAGCAAAAAGGAGGCCGCCGAGATGTTAACCTACGGAACGCCTGGGTACACGGCCATGACGGGTTATAAAACGCTGATCTTGGGGGAACCGGCCAACTACCTTATTGCCGATGACCTGTCGGCTCTGGTCGTAGAAAGGACGGCTGAGGCCTTTGCCGTCAGATATCCCGGCGTCCTCGATGAAAAAGGAGATTACATCATCTGCGCCGGTAATTTTTCCATGCCCTATGGATACGATGTTCTGGGCAAGAAGTCTACCAACCCGATGACCATGTTCAGCCCCACCCCGGACGCAGACCCGGCCGGCCGGTATCGGTCCAAAGCCGTAATCATTTGGCTGACCAGACCAAAAATCTTGGTGACCAGGACGAGAGCCAAAGAGATGGTATCCATAGATTACATCATGGAATCACACCGAATCATGGCCAAGACGATAGAAGACCCGGCCACAGGACAAAAAATCCCGGCTACTGAACTGGGGTACACCATGTCAAACCAGGTTAAGAATAAGGCGGGGCAGGTCTTTTACGGCACAGTTACGGGGCAGGTAATAGACCCGGCGAAGCGAGTGATTGAGTACACATTAGGGCCGCCCAGTCCCTGGATGGGGCCCTGGGACCGCCTGGATATTTCTTGAGCCGGTTGCTCGTTGCAGGTTACTCGTTGCTTGTCAATGTCATTGACTTAAGGGTGCGGACAAACGAGCTAATTTTTTTTAAAATAGACCAATCCTATTAAGCCCCGACGGGGCGCTCTAGGTTAGCCCAGGGCAGTGCCCTGGGAAATACGGCATGTTACGTGTCAGCGGGATGGTCAGGAGGTCGGCCG
>JADFXY010000320.1:0-5379 GCA_015233355.1 Deltaproteobacteria bacterium
TATAGTCGCCACCCCTACCCAGGGCGTTGCCCTGGGCTAACCTAGAGCGCCCTTTCAGGGCTTCATCGGAATTAACCATTTATTAGAATAGGATCCGATGACCCTACCCTTAAGTCAATGACATTGCCCCGTAACCTGCAACAGCAATCCAGGTGTTCCATGTCTCCATCGGATTTATCCTCACCGTTGATCGTCCGGATCAAGCGGGTCCGTCCCGACCAGGACGGAGATCTGCCTATCCCTCGATATATGACCCCGGGTGCCTCCGGGGTCGACCTATCTGCCGCGGTCCCCGAAGATCTAGTCATCGCTCCGAGTGAAATCAAACTCATCCCGACCGGGTGGGCTGTTTCCGTGCGCCCGGGATTTGAAGCCCAGATCCGGCCCCGCAGCGGCCTGGCCTTGAAACACGGCCTGACTCTGTTGAACAGTCCCGGAACCATCGATGCCGATTACCGGGGCGAGATCGGCCTGATTGTGGTCAACTTCGGACCCAATCCCTATACCATCCGCCGGGGCGACCGAATCGCCCAGATGATCGTCTCTCGGGTTTTTCGGGCCGACTTTGAAGAAAGCTCCGATCTGGACGATACCATTCGTAATGCCGGTGGCTTCGGCCATACCGGCGCCTGACCGGGGCCGCCATGATTCGTGTTTGCCTGTTAGCCAGTGGCAGCAAAGGAAACTGCATCTTCGTCTCATCCGAGAAGACCAGCCTCCTGATCGATGCCGGTTTGAGCGGCAAATCCGCCACCACCCGGATGGCTGCGGCCGGAATATCCTCCCGCCGGCTGGCCGGGATTCTGGTCTCCCATGAACATACCGACCATACCCGCGGGCTGGGGGTGTTGTCTCGCATGTACAACTTACCGGTCTATGTCAACGCCGGGACCAGGGACGCCTTGCCGAGCCGTCTGGGTAAGTTCTGCGGCACGGAAATATTCACCACCGGCCAGGCCATGACCATCGGCGACCTGACCGTTCATCCTTTCTCCCAGTCCCATGACGCGGTCGACCCGGTCGGATTCGTCTTCGAACATGACGGCGTCAAGGTCGGCCTGGCCACCGATCTGGGCGTGGCCACCAGGCTGGTCACCCAGCGGCTTCAGGGGTGCGCCGTCTTGATTCTGGAGTCCAACCACGACCCTAAGATGCTCGACCAGGGGCCCTATCCCTGGGACCTCAAACAGCGGGTCAAGGGGCGGCAGGGACAGCTGTCCAACCATGACATGGGCGAGCTGCTGACCAATGTCCATCACCCCGGCCTGCAACACCTGATCCTGGCCCATCTCAGCGAAATCAACAACACCCCCCAGTTGGCCCGAACCACGGCCATGGAGTACATCTCCGCTTTGCCTTCCTCACCCCAACTTCATGTGGCCGCCCAAGACCAACCGACACCCGTCATCTCCGCCCAGGCGGCATGAATAATCTAAATCAAATGCCTATCCGACCTGGGCCAACCACATCCATATTCTCGGCCCATTCCGGTGAGGCCGGCGGATGAACCTCCCCTACCAGACCTTCTCTATTATTATCCCCGTACTGGACGAAGCCGCGACCATCAACCAAGTCCTGACCCAGGCCCGAAGAGTCATGGCCGGTCATCCGGCGGAGATCATCGTCGTGGATGGGAGTCCCGGCGGCGACACAATCCGGGTCATCCATGTTCCGCAGGTGAAGACCATCATCGCTCCGTGCGGCCGGGCCAATCAGATGAACGCCGGGGCTCGGGAGGCTACCGGGGATATCCTCATCTTTCTCCATGCCGACACTCAGCTTCCGGATCAGGCCCCAGGTCATATCGCCAGGGTGATGCACCAGCAGAAGTATGTGGCCGGCGCCTTTGATCTGGGTCTCGACTCCAACCGGCCGGGCTTAAGCCTCATCCGTCTAGTCGGGTCCCTCAGATCCCGCCTGACCAGGATCCCCTATGGCGACCAGGCCATCTTCATCCGCCGGGATTATTTCTGCTCCATCGGCGGATTCTCCCCCATCCCCCTGATGGAGGACGTGGCCCTGATGCGCCGGATCAAACGCCGGGGCCATAAGATCTGCATTCTGCCGGACCGGGTGAAGACGTCCTCCCGCCGCTGGGCCAAGGAGGGCCTGGTTTACACCACGCTCCGGAACTGGTCTCTAAGAATCCTCTACTTTTTCGGGACCTCCCCAGACCTCCTGGTCAAACAATATCGAAACCACAGCCAGCCGGGTCAACCCCGGTACGCGGCCCTGGCCAGGTTCTTCTTCGGGACGCTGTGGGAGAGGGCTAGGGAAAGGTGGAGATGGTAAGTTCTTCGACTTGAAGGAAGGTTTATCCATTCGGCTGGCCACTGAATTACACGAATAAAATATTGACGAGTATTCATGCATGGTTTATTCTTGAAGAAGTGGTGGCTGGAACGATGGTAAAACTATTACGATTTGCACACTGCCTTCAACCGGCGCGGCAAGCAGCGACAAGGCCCCTGGCATCAACAAACTGAGAGCCATCAAAATTACACTCGTTCATATTCTCGAAGGCCTCGCACGACCTGTGCGACATGTTGCGAATGATCATTACCAAAGCGGCACAAGAGGGTCTGGCATACACACCGGCAGCCGCATTATGATGAAGAGGAGATTCTATCGTCGACGAAGCGGCGCAAGATCGAAGCCCACCGCCTGACCATATCGGGCCTACCGGAAGGAATGGCTTATGGGGCGTTTATGCAAAACCTGCATAAGTGAGTGTGGTGTACCGAAGCTTTATATTCCAATTACTCACTGTTTACCCATGGTGTTATATTAGAAATACAGGTCACACGAGATGCGTGTAAAAGATATCAAACGACTTTGGGGTAGTTCTGGAAACAGGTGCGCAATCTGTAGATTAGAGATCGCATCCGGCGGGGAATCATCTGCTATCGGCGAGATGGCACACATCGTAGCCCGCTCCAATAACGGCCCGCGGGGAGAATCTGACCTAACATTGGACGAAAGAGATCAATATGACAATTTGATTCTTCTCTGCCCAATTGATCACGCCAAAATTGATACCAGCCCACATGAATGGTCTGTTGAAAAACTGCGTACTGTGAAGATGGAGCACGAAAAATGGGTATCCGAACAGCTCGACAAAAAGCTCATTTTGGTAACCCCAGTAGACAACACAAAATTCATTGACGAAAGGATTGATTCTTGGATGAAATTCTCCGATAAGTCTGTCTGGGTGGCTGTCAGTATCACACCCTTGAGTCTCTCCGGGGACTTTTTAAATCCTACAGACAAAATGTGTATTAATGTAATGAATCAGCAAAGCATACCCGAGCTGGGTCATGAAAAAAGAATTAGTAAGGTCACTCCTTATTATACCCGGACTAATGAAAACGGACTGATAAATGAAGATTTACGACAAGAAAAAAATGGAGAAGGGTACCGAATTCAGATCTTTAGAAGCGGACATTGCGAATTCTTCCTAAATCTCCAAGGCTCGGTAGAAAAAACCACATCCGATGCAAGAGACAAAGACCGCACGATGGGCCCGGAGGATCGGGCTATTCATTACTTAGATTTGGCCCATACCGTCGAGGCAGGCATAGATGCCTTGTACACGATTTGGAAGAATCTATTACCGTTCAAGGACATGACGTTGTGCGTATTAGTGCTAAATACAAGTCGTAGTGTCCTGTATTCTCGTTATCTTGGATTTGGTAGAAACGTCAAGGGATACCCTGTAGAACCTAACAAATTATGTTTAAAGACTGTGATTGCCTTGAACGACTTGCCGAAGCAGATTTTTGAGTCAGTCATTAAACAGCTTGTTACCTATTTCGGTCTAGAACTTAAAAGAGTATTTGATGAGAAGGGAGATTTCATTAGACCAGACAGATTATCGACGAGCACTTAACGATGGCGTGCATCCAATCGACCATAAAGCGCCCTCCAAGATGTTGTTCTTTTTAAAGTCTTCCGAATTATATTTCTATCACTTTGATCTCGCATCTTTCTGCCCAAGCTCAAGCCAAAAACCCTTGGGAAGAGGTGATCTTAGTCACACGCCAGAGGTTATGCCAATGCAAGTCAAGACCTTCGAGCACATCAAAGGAAGCGAGCTACCAGCCAGCTTGCTGGAAAAATTTGGTTTTTCCCCGGACCAAATTTTGAACGTTACTTTCGAGGTAGTTGAGCCCGATAAAAATACCGAAGAGGTAAGAGCCGCCGAGATAGAGGAAGGAATACTTTCTTTGAAAATGGCCATGCAGGGCATGGAAGATGAAGACGAGCCCGAATATACATTAGCCGATCTTAAAGAACGCTGGAACTAATGATCAAAGCAGGGCAAATTGTCACTTTTCGATTTCCGCAAACGGATTTGGCCGCGGGCAAGCTTCGTCCGGCGCTTTTGATTGGCAAGGTGCCGGACTATTTCAACAACTGGCTGATCTGTATGATCACTTCAAAACTGAAATATCAAATAGTTGACTTTGACGAAATCATCAGCCCGACAGATGCGGATTTTGTCCCATCCGGCCTTAAAACCGCCAGCCTCATCCGAATAGGACGGTTAGCGGTGGCGGACGTGTTCCTCTTAAAAGGCTACCTCGGAGAAATTGATGCCCAAAGACTGAATCGCATCAAAGAGAAGTTGAGCCATTGGCTAATGACATCATAAACCGAAATCTGACCTGTCGGCTTTTCCCGCCCCGCTTTAATCACCGATTCGCCGTGACCATTTCTCCAAACGCCGCGGCTTTCTTCTCCCTCAAAAACATTACCTGAAACAATCTTGTCAGGAAAAAGCTCAAGAAATAATCACATCCCTGGACGATGAAAATGGATTATTCACATGGCTAAAAAAACACTGGTAAACTACCTGCATAAAGTGATCGACAAGTTCGAGCAGGATGGCAAGCCCTTTAATCTGGTTATGCTCATTCCCGCGGTGTCCTTTACCGGCAAAAGATTCCATGTCGCCTTCAGCGCAACGTGGATGGATAACATGAATGACGCCATTGGGATGCTCCTTGACGCCATAAGAAAGCAAATGGGCACGCCCCGACCGGCCGCATATTCCCAAATCTCCACCGTGGCCGCGATTCACACCAGCGACCCGATTGTGGAAGAAATAACCGAGGACTATGAAGTCAACAAAGGTTCGGCGAGACTACCGAATTGTAACATAAACGGCAACCTGCTTGAGGGAGTGACTATTCTGCACTCCAATCCGCCATTGGCCTTATCTAATCCAACCGAACCTTCTTCTCTATCTTATGCTCAGCCAATAACGTCCTAGTCCGTCAAGCTCCCAGGCTGAATGACCAACCCCGCCCGCCCTCTCCCCTACCTCCGAAATCCCCGCTCAATCTGGCCGAAGGGGATAAGTTGCCAGAGCGGCCG
>JADFXY010000321.1:0-5373 GCA_015233355.1 Deltaproteobacteria bacterium
AACACGCCTCTAAACAACACACAACGATGAGATCGCCTGCCTATGTGTTGCCGGCAACCGGGCAACCAACACCAAGCAACCAGTAACGAGGATCAGGCCCATTGGAGTCCCCGCCGCAATCATCCATTCTTGTCTTCCGCAATAAAAGCCTATTGGCCTGGGTCATATATGATTGGGCCTATTCCGCATTCTCCACCAGTATTACCGCCGCGTTGCTCCCGGCCTATTTCGCCAAAGTCGTCGCCCCGTCCGGGGTGATCATAGAGCTGGCCGGTTTCACCTGGCGGACCCAGGCCGGCTCCTTATGGGGCTATGCCGCGTCGCTGTCTCTCCTGTTAATTGCCTTATCCTCTCCCTGGCTGGGTGCGCTGGCCGATCAAACCGGCAATAAGAAAACATTTTTGCTCGGTTTCGCTTACTTAGGGGCCTTGACCACCCTGTTTTTGTACTGGGCTAGAGAAGGGGCGGTCGGGCTAACGCTTTTTTTATTTATAATCGGCAACATCGGATTCTTGGGCAGCGGGATTTTTTACAACGGGTTCTTGCCGGCCCTGGCCCCGCCAAACAAGCAAGACTGGCTGTCCAGCTTAGGTTATGCCTGGGGCTACGTGGGCGGAGGTCTGCTGCTGGCCGTTCATCTGGCCGTGATTTCTTTTTACGACCGGCTGGGCTTGAGCGACGCAGGCCTGGCGGCCCGGCTGTGTCTGGTCTCGGTCGGCCTATGGTGGGGCATATTTACCATTCCGGTTGTTATTTGGCTTAAAGACAGCCCCAAAACAAGGCGGATCCAGTGGCGTCCGGCCCTGGTCGCGGCGATTGGCCAGGTCATGGCCACTTTGCGGACGATTCGGCAACGAAAACCCATTTTTACCTTTATCCTGGCCTGAAACCGGCGGCGGCACCTCGCCACCCCAAGGATGGTACGAAGTAGGTCAAGACGCCCGAGGCAATAACCTGGGCTGGATAAAGGCGGAGGACGTTTTAGAATGGGATCAGGCCATGATCATGGTCTTTACCCATGTCTCGACCCGGAGTCCGGTGCTGATGTTCAAGGATCGCAAGCTCCTGTCGGACGCGCTCAAATGGCCGGCGGATGACCGGGCCAGGAAAGCCAAAGAATGGCACGCCACAGTTCGTTCCAAAAATATCCCCCCGGATTTTCCCATCGTGACCATGGAATCCCGGCAGCTGGTCGACATCACCAAAGAGTTCTACCTCTATCCCATCCTGGAGGCGGAAAAATGCGAGATCCAGGGACACCCGGATAGATTACTAAAGATTGCCATGACTGTCAAGGGCGGAGCGGAGGCGAGAACGGGCTCGGACCTGCAGACGAACAAAAAATACACTGCGGCCGCGGCCAGGGAACCCACCCAACTGGAAAAGGGCTGCCCAGATGTGATGAAGGCAAATATCGTCTTTGTCATAGACATGACCAACAGCATGCAACGCTATATTGACAAGACCGTGGAGGTCATCAGAGAGATTTCCATACCGTTCATACCCATTTTGCCGACGGTCGGGCCCCGAGGAACCACCGGGGGGTCCACGCCACCCGGCCTCTGCGTCCACCGCACTCTCTTCGGCCCAAGTTTTGGTCAGCCTGTCCGAAGCCGCAGACATGGTCAAACGGATCCGTCAGGCCCTGGCCGCCACACCTAACGTCGCTCCAGATGTTTTCGGCCGGCTGGCTGAAGATTGCCCGACCCGCCGCCCAGGCCCTAACCATCGAAGTCAACCGCGCCCCAGTCACCGCCCAGACCGTGCTGGTGTCCTATCTTCACCAGATTCCGGTGGTTAAAATTGTCCGGTTTACCAATTACACCTTGACGGACCTTAAAGCGGCCTTGGCTGGTTTGATTAAGGCCTAGTAATCATTCTGGATTTGCGGGGCAACACCGGGGGGGGATCTGCTGCGGGCCATTGACTGCGCCGGTCTGTTCTTGCCGGAAAATAGACTGATTGTGACCATCAAGAAAAAGGCCGGGGCCATACCATATGTCAACAAACAAGCCCGGCTGAATCTGCCGGCCACCATATTCATCTGGCAAGATGAGTTAACGGCCAGCGCCGCCGAGTCCCAGGCCGAATCCAGCGCCCAGGCTCTGGCCGCGGCTGTGGATATTATTTCGTGGCCTTGTTCAGCTCTATTGGGGGATTAAGGGCAGGATTACCAGGCCTCAAGAGAGAGAACGATGCCCTCCCCTACGACGGACATTGTTCCCACCTTAAGGCCAAGAAACGTTTAGTTAAAATTTAAATGATCAGTTGCCCACCGGCACAATTACCAGGAATGCGATGATTCCCCAGACCCTGTTAAAGCTTGATATGGGCACATTCTTCCCATATTTCCTGCGGGAAAATAATACTATCCGTTCCTGGGACGTTTGGAATGCCCTTTCCGGTGTTCAGATTGATGCCTTGCCTAAGGTAGGCTTTGTAAGCGAGCTGGCTGCAGTAGAAGGCTGCTTCCGTCGAAGAATCAAAAAAATTGAGGTTGTATGGTTTTCTCAGCCGCGCTTGGACGAGGCAGTAGTCAACAACTTCTTGTCTAATCCGGGTTATGTCTTCCGGTGGCAACCCCAGGTTTTTCAGGGGATAAGCGACACCGTGGAGGACGTCGACAAACGGCCCTCTCTCTTTTCCCATCGTTTGGATATCCCACTTCCCACCCGGGACTTTGAAGGTAACCACCCGTCCCTTTGCTCCAGCCTCGACACACTGGCCGTCCGGTCCCACATAAATAACAATATGGTCCACCTCGCCGGGGATCATATTTCCGATCAAACGCCAGAATTGGCCTTTGATACTGCCTGTCCCTCCGTCACTAGTGCATATCAGATCCCCAGGTTGAACGGTCAGTCCGTTGATCGTGTATCCATCAGCCATAATTAACTCTCCTTAACCGTTCAAGGTACTCTTACTGAGGAGAATCCATTTTGGGTGTCATACTTGAACACCTCCGCGCCCACGAATGTTCCGTTTTCCTCAATCCAACCGCCGGTATTATGTAGGGTCAATAATTTAGGTGAAGCAGAGGAAACGGCGTCTAATTTTGGCGGACTCGGATCGTCCCACGGTATCGGCTGGTGGGTATGGCCAAAAATTACCCGCCACGGAGCGGGGACGCCACACTTCGGCGCGTTGAACGGCGGGCTTGCATTGATGGCGCCCAGTTCCATTAGGCTTGCATCATAGAACCTTTTGAACCGATCTTGCACCTGCCGGTCATAAATGAAGCCGTCGCGATAACGCGTATTCTTAACTTTTCCTATAGTATCAATGATTTCTTCTTTTGCTTGATTAAGGATGTAGTCAAACACGAATGTCTTGTGCCACCCATAATCGGTCAGATCATCATTGGCCCGCCCCAGACGATCTAGATATTTCTTGACTCTGTCGAGTTTGCCCGCTTTGACCTCGACTTCGACCGGCCGGACGAGTCGTCTTGTGAGAACCCCGGCTTGCCCTATTCCGGTGCATCCTAACTGATTCAAGGGAAAATTTATTTCGACCATTTCTCTAACATCCATTTCGCCGACCTTCAAGTCGTCACCGGCGATTTTTGTCGCAACCTCTCCCAGGACAGCCCAATAGGGTTCAAGATATTGTCCGTGCGTCACCAGAACGCATTCGTTATCCGTCACGATATATAAGTTGGGATAAACGAAATTAAACGTAGCGCCCGGGGCTATTTTGTCAAGAAACATACCACCATATGTTTTTGGCCCTTTCGCGTTTGGAGTCACTCCGTAGAGTGTAAGCCCTTTAGTTGCCGGACAACCACCGGTGCGGTCATCTATGATCCCAGGCACCGAATGTTGATACGACTCAGGGAGCTTGCCGTTTAACAGCTTGTTGATGACGCTCCGTTGGTGTTGAACGATGTGCCAGATATCGGCATCGTGGTTTCCCGCCAGGTAGATATACTCCTTAGCCAGGTTGTCCGCTTGGGCGCAGAGAAAAAATGCCTGGGCGTATTGGTAAGCTTTCTCGTACGGAGCCACTGAGAAGTCCAAGATATCTCCGGCCAGGACCAGATAGTCATTATCTGTGCCGACCGCATTCTTCAGGTCCAGGTACTTTGGTCCAATAACCGGATTCCCTTGGTTATCAGGAATGAAAAGGACGGAACTGCCGTCTCCAAAGTGCGTGTCTGAAATAATGGCAAGTTTCACTGAACACCTCCGTTGATGAATGTTATTTGGCAGGCAAGACTGACATTGGTTTTGTCTTATAATTAAACAGCTCACCATCCTTGCCGCCGGAATCGGAAGGGAGAGGAACTGTTCCGGGCCTGAAAATAATCACCTGTAGAGGGTGCATTCAACGCTGCCGCCACCTGGGCTGCGTCTTTTCTTCTTCCTTCGCTGAAACGAACGGGGTCAAAGAGGGGTGCGAAGCAAACATGTTCACCACACCTTGACTTTGACTATTTCGTAGCTCAGATCTCATCATATCCCGCCATAGGCAGAAGATGGGGAGAAATCAGACGAATCATTAAGTGGGGTCAGGCTGAAACGATAACTTAACCTATTTCTAATAAATTGGTTACACGCTATTGGTGCCGGTTGATTCAACCCTTATGGTAATGACCTAAATCAACTATACATACATCAATAAAATACGCTTATAATTATGTTATCCAATTACTATTTTAGAATTAAGGCTTCAAATCACGAGTCTGCCCCGGCCCCGGTGTGGCCATCAGCAAGGCCAGGCCGACCAGGAAGAAAACCAGCACGCTTAAAATGGCCCGGCGGGAGCTGCCGGTGAGGTCCCGGGTGATGCCGAAGACTAGCGGCCCCAGGATCGCCGAGAATCTCCCGCTGACGGAAAAAAACCCAAAAAACTCGGCTGCCTGTTCTGGTGGGATGAGGTTGCTGAAATAAGACCGGCTAAGTGACTGACTCGGGCCCAGAACCAGGCCGATCAAACCGGCCAAAGTCCAGAATTCCCAGGCCGCGGTCATCCTATAGGCGTAGAGGATCAGACCCAGCCAGATGATTAACAGCCAGATCAACACCCGCCTGGTTTGCCGGCTTCCCGCCCATTTGGCGAAGATCAAAGCCCCAGGAAAAGCCGTGGCCTGGGTCAGGAGCAAAGCCCCCAGCAGGGAGGCCATGGACAAATTCAATTCCGTCGCCCCATAGATGGAGGCCATCAGAATGGTCGTCTGGATGCCGTCTTGATAAAAGAAGTAAGCCAGGATAAAGGTAAAAATGGGCTTTCGTTGCCGAATCGTCCGCAAAGTGGCCATAACTTGGCCAATGGCCGCGACCAGGGCCGGCCGCCACTCGATCCGCCTTGTTTTGGGGGTATCTTTAAGCCAAAGAACAGCCGGAATGGTAAATATACCCCACCACAAGCCAA
>JADFXY010000322.1:0-5350 GCA_015233355.1 Deltaproteobacteria bacterium
GGCCAAGCATCTCGGACGAAACCGTACCGAGTTGTCCACCTGCTAAGCAAGTCATGATGGGCCACACGGTCTAAACCAGCCGGCCGGCACACCAGGTTTGTTAGGCCGGGTGATCCGCCAGCGTTTTTCGTGGCTGATATCGCCCACGGCAAACAAGATCAAATCCTGATTTCCAAAACTGAACGGGGTGCCCCATTTAACAGAACAAGATATGGGTGATTATCCTCTTCCCATTTTTGGATCGAAGCATGCAGTTTGGTTTCAACGAAAAGACCGGGTCCAAAAGCGGCCAAAAGACTTTGGGATATTTCTGCTGAGGCGGATTGACCAGAGGGCCCGGTTGGGTTATCGTCGCCACAATTCTCTTCTATAATCAACGGCAGGAAAATTTCTAATAGAGACATAAGATCATGCCCTTGACACAAATGCCAGGGATCTGCCGCCACCTCCTGCAATTCACAAAATTTCTGTTTAATAACGGCTTCTTCTAATGAATCTCCGTTTCCGCCGGCTCTTGTCGCCGATGTCAGCCCAGCGATGTCTACCACGTGTGTCATAGGTTCGACGAAGTCGGTGATCGGCAACCCCTCAAACCTTAACCCCAGAGACTCCGTATCGTTCAACCACCGTAGATAGCCGATGTCTTTTCCGATGGTTACCAGTGTCCCTCGGATGATCGCGGTCATCTCTTGGGGCGACAAAACGCAGTCCGGAGGGGAGTAGTCCCGCACCACTTCTTCCAGGGCCGGAGATGAAATAATCATCGTCTCCAGGTCATGGGTATCAGTCAGGAAAAGATTGTCAACCGGTGACGCCGTTCCGTTCAGCAACCAGAAATCCGCATCCACCACGCCCAGGACTCCCTCGAACCTCTCCTTTCCTTTTTGGAGTTCCTTAAGCACCATGATAACGTTATCTTTTCCAGAAGCCACCTTGATGTCGCAATTGTTTTGGTCGATGAGCCGGTCAAAAATATAACGATCGGTCGGCCCCTCAACGACAAGAAAGCTCTTATTTCGATATTGAGCGTGCGCCCTGAGCATTAGTATGGCATTCGCTGTTCGCCTCGGGGTAATGAAATCTTTCATGCCGGTCTTGCTACCGCCTGGTCTTTACGAGCTTCCAGAGCCACCGTCAACTCCCAATGATCACTAATGATATCTGGTGAATGAGTGGCAATCAAGCAATCAAATCCAACTAACCTGGTAATTTCAATCAGATCGTCCAAGAACTTCTGTTGCCAGGCAAGGTGTAAGGATGTTTCAGGCTCGTCTATCATAACCAGGCTGTCAGTCTCCACCTCAAAAAGCAGTTTATAAACCAAGGCCAGGAGGTGTTGCTCGCCCGACGACAGCCCGCTCAACGGCAACCTGTGGCCATCGGGCATGATGAAGACAAACCCTTCTTGTCTGTCGATAATTAATTCCTTGTCGTAAAAATATTTGTTGATAATTCGCTTCAAAAATTCAATTTTCTTAAGCATCTCTTCAAAAATACCCAGCTTTTGTTTAACGTCCGACACATAAGTCATGAGTATATGTAATGTCTCCCGGCCCACAGGTTGGTTGGGGATCTCAACGGAGTCCTGTTGCTTGCCTATAAACCCCGCCGCGGCCAGGCGCGCCCTCTTCTTGTCTAACTCACTTAGTTCTCGACGTAGTTCGCCTTCAGTAACCCCCGCCCATTTCTTCTCCCGCAAATCGCCAATCAGACGTTTCGGGTAAGTGCTGTCCAGAGTCATAGCTAACTGATTTGAATCAGCCAATATTTTATTGATCTTGGCAGATAATTGCCGGGAGTACTCAGGTACGGCCGGATATTTACTCGGCGGTGGCGCCGGACTGCCGGTCAGACCTGGGCCTCCCATCGGGCCATGGCCTGGTCCTGACCATGGGTCCAGCACCGGCTGTTGGTAGGCCGTCAATTGGTCACAATTTATCAAACAAACGGGGTTAACCGACCGGATAATGGCCAACCAGTCAGGGTAGCGAGGATGTCTTTTTAGCAGCCACCAGACGTATAGTCCTGTTTTATCCAGACCATCAGGTATCGAACCCGTTTTTCGGTTGAACCACCCCGGTAGCCCGGTCCTCCGTAATTCGAGATAAAGATTTTCCAGATCACCGGCAAAATCCGTCACCCCTTCCAGGCTTAAAGAGGCCAGATCGATTAATTCATTTTCCGGCTGTAATCCATAAGCTTTGATTTCCGGGCCGGCACCGGCTGATGTGGGCCGACTTCTCTTTACATTCAACGAAATTTCGTCATTGAATTTGATTCGAAAGAGGCTGAAAGGGACCCTGGAAAAGATTTCGTAATTATAATTGAATAATCCGTCAATCATTTGCAGCAAGACGGTTTTCCCAAATCCGTTCGGCCCGTGAACAATGGTAACTCGTTCATTCAAGTTCAGCGGAATGTGGTGATCAAATAGGCCGAAGAGCCCGTTGACGGCTATATCGGTGATTCTCATATTCATGTCTCTAGTGGCTTGACGGTCTGATTGGGGGAGGCCGTGATCCCAGGTTGCGTCGAGCCAATCTCTGTGCGGCCAAAGAGCAGTCGGAAGGTTAAAAAGTCACCTCAGATCAGATGCGACTCCCCGGCTAATCCGGCCGATGATCGAAGACACGTTTGCTTTTTCGTTCACTCCGAGGTAAGTCCCCATAATTGACAATCCGGACATCGGCGCTGACCATGGCCTGTTTTTTGATGCCGGTCGAGACGGCTTTAATGAGGTTACCGTCATCGGCAGGATCGCCTTGTTTGGCCCTTTCCACCGCCACCGTCATATAGTCTTTGCCGTCATCTTTCCGCTCCAAATGAATCTGATACTCGCTGCCGACCCCGGCCACGCGGGACAGGACATGGTCAATTTGTCCGGGATAGATATTTACCGCCCTGAAGATGATCATATCGTCGGTGCGGCCGAGAAGCGGCCCATGCATGGGCAGGACGGAGCCGCAGGAGCATAACCGGGGGATCAATCTGGTCAAGTCCCGCGTCCGATACCGGATCAAGGGGGCGGCTTCTTTTCTCAACGTGGTCACGACCATTTCGCCGGTTTCGCCGGCCGGCACCGGTTGGAAGGTTTCGGGATCGATTATTTCGAGAATGTAGTAGTCCGCCCAGTAATGGATGCCTTCATGCTTTAGACAATCCAGACCTGTGCCCGGCCCATAGAGTTCGGTCATACCCGGAATATCAAACAAATGCTCCACCCCCAGCAGGACTTTGATCCTGTCCCGCATGGCCTGGGAGGACCGTTCCGACCCGAAGATGACTTTCTTGAGATTTATTTTATCCCGTAGTTTCTCAGCTTCCACCCGCTCAGCCAATAACAGGCCCATGGAGGCCGTGCAACAGAGCACCGTGGTTTGAAAATCCACCAGGAATTCACATTGCAGATCCACATTGCCGGGACCGATGGGAATGGCCATGGCTCCGTATCGCTCGCACCCGGCCTGGAAACCCGTTCCAGCCGTCCACAAACCATAGCCGACGGCAATCTGGACGCGGTCCTCCACGGTTAAACCGGCCATCTCGTAGCATCGGGCAAAAAAATAGGTCCAGTCTTCGATGTCTTTGGCTGTATAACAAAAAACTTTACGTTTGCCGGTGGTGCCGGATGAGGCATGAATCCGGACAATCCGGTCATGGGGAACGGCCCGCAGCGGAAATGGATAATCTCCCTGGAGTTCATGGGCCATGGTCATCGGTAACCGCGGCAAGTCGGCCAACGACTTGATGTCTTCCGGCGTTACCCCGGCCGCATCCAGTTTTCTCCGATAGAAGCCGGAACCATGATAGGCATGGTTGACCGTCCACTTCAGGCCCTCCAATTGCAGCGCGGCCAGTTCTTCCGTGGTTTTGATTTCAGGCATAAAACGGGCCATGCCGTTTACCTCCGCAATCCGGCCGTGGCGGCCTCATCCACAACAAAGGTTTTAGGATCAATGATCACTCCATAATAGTTCCTGGCTGCGTCCACCGAGACAACTCCGTTTCTGACATCTTTGACCACCAGGTGGACCGGGCGCAGTTTAGGGTCGCCGTAGCCCCCTCCCCCGCCGGCCTGTTGAAAGTAGATCGTCCCGGCCGGGACATCCGTGACCAGGTCTTTAGTCGTGCATAAATAGTATTGTCCATCAGGATAGGTCAGTTCGATCTTATTCAACGTTCCATCCTTACCGCCATGGGCCCCAAAAGCCGGTTCCACGTCGCCGTCGCCAAAAGTGACCAGTTTGGTCCGGTCGCTCCCGATGCGGAACCTGGTCTCCACCCCTAAGCCGCCTCGCCATTGCCCGGCCCCGGCGGAATCGGTCCAGTATTCATGATGGAGCAGCAAATGGGGGGTTTGTTGCTCAAACATCTCATAGTCCTGATCCAGCACCCCGCCTGAGGCGTCAATCATGCCGATGTGATCGTAACCATCCACCCCTTTGATGGCGCCTGAGCCCCCCTTTAGGCCCATGAACCCGATATCCACGTATGGTTCCATCTTTCGGGGATCGATGCCGGTGGTGAGTGAACAAAGCAGTTCATTCCACTCGGCCGTAACCCGGTCCGGAATCACCGGAGCCAAAGCCCGCATAATGGCATCGGCATTATTGGGGCAAAGGTGATTACCGTAGGTCGTGGCTGCCGGATAGGCCGCGTTGAGGATGGTCCCCGGCGGAATGATAATCTGAATCGGCCGGACCATCCCATCGTTATGGGGAATGTCCGGATTAACCATCTGAAGGAAAGTTAGAATGGTGGCCGAGGCGCTGGAAGTGTACGTCCCATTCACGAACCCGGTGGTCTGGGCGTCGGTCCCGGTATAGTCAAAGGTGATCCGGTCGTCTTCCACGGTGATGGTCACCCGAATGGTATAGACTGATCCGGGATTCTTGCCGTCATAGTAGGCTCTGGCCTCCCCTTTATAAACGCCGTTGGGGATGTTCCTGATTTCAGCCTGCATCATCTTTTCCGTGGCGCCGAATAGATATTCTTTATGGGCCTCAACCGTGTCCAGTCCGTATTTCTCGACCAGGGCCAGTAATCCCCGTTCTCCCACAACGCAACTGCCGATCTGGGCCCGCATGTCTTCGGCCACGATGTCCAGCCGGATGTTGGCGAAGATCAGGTCCCAGACGTCCTTGCGGAGTTTTCCCCGCTCATACACTTTCACCGGTGGGATGCGCAGCGCCTCTTGCCACACTTCCGTGGCGTGGGGGTTATACCCGCCCTGGACGGCCCCGCCGATATCAGCCTGATGCCCTTTGCAGGCCGACCAGCCGATGAGATTGTCCCGGTAAAAAACAGGCTTATATACGGCCACGTCATTATTCTGGTTGCCCATAGAAAA
>JADFXY010000323.1:0-5333 GCA_015233355.1 Deltaproteobacteria bacterium
TCCAGAACCGTCCGGACCTGGGGACTGCCCAGAAGGGACCAGGTGAATCCGGCCACATAGATAATGTAAAAAAATAGACCCGCACCCATGGCCGCAACGACCCACTTCATCGTGGCCGGAGAATCGATGATCAATACCGAAAAATAATACAACCCGGCGCCGGTGACGAGCAACAGCCAGGATATGACAATCGGCCGCACCTGCCCCATACCGCCCGGACCGGACCAGACATCGCAGATGGTAACAATATGATAACATAAGGTGATAAAAAGAAATAAAGTGGTCACCAGACCCAGCGGCGTGCGGAGCCGGGTGCGGAGCCGGGCCGGCCCCGGGCGATGATTTCCAAGAAATACCAGGCTGAGCAGGAGCGACGCGGCCAGCAGAAGAAGCGATCCAGGTTGACTGGGGACGGGAGGTGGGTCCAGATTCGGCAATGGATAAATGGCCACAGCCGCCACCAACAACACCTTGGGACAGACCCGGACAAATTTGCTCCGTAACGAATCATGGGTTGAGTTGTAATGTGGCGTCTCGTTCAACAATATCCTCGCCGGACGACGATGACCGGGTGAACAAACCGGGTGAACAAACAAAGATGGTCACAAAATGTTTAAGCTTATAAAGTTTGTCTATGGCGCCATGCAACCACTGGCCCTGATCACCTGGCTGCTGGCCATAAGTCTGATCCTGATCAAGACCAGACGGAAAAACGGCGGGGTGCGGTTAGGAGTATTATGCCTGGTCCTGCTCTATGCCTTAAGTACGGAACCAGTGGCCAACGGTTTGCTCTATCCTCTGGAAAACATGATCACCAGCCCTCCGGCCCAGACGGTCAAAGGAGACATCATTGTGCTCCTGGGCGGGGGAACCAGGCCCCAATACCATCTCAGCCCGATCCCGGAATTATCCCAAAGCGGCGGCCGGATTTTGTTGGCGGCTTATCTTTTTAAGCTGGCCGCGGCTCCCCGGATTCTGGTCATGGGCGGGTCAGGAGATCCTTTCAGGATTAACCGGCAGGAATCCTTGGAAATGAAAACTTTGCTGGTTGATATCGGCATCCCCGCCGCGGCGATATTGGAGGAAAACCAGTCCCGCACGACCAGCGAGCATATTGAACGGATTAAGGCATTCTTACAGGAAAAAGGTTTCAAACGTCTCATTCTGGTCACTTCAGCCAGCCATATGCCCAGGGCATATAGACTATTCCGGACCTTGGGAGTGGACGTCATCCCCATGCAAACGGATTATCTCATCCAAGAACCCTTGACTCCGGCCGGGTTCCTGCCCAGTCCCGGCGTGCTGCGCAGCTCCACCATGGCGATTCATGAATATCTGGCCCTGGCCTACTACACCTTGATGGGCTGGTTCTGATCTTGAGCTTGGATGCGGTCCCAATGTGTTGAACAAACGGACAGGGTAATCGGATACGATTTTAATAAACAGCCAATTCCGACTAAGCCATTTAAGCAATATTTCTAGCGTTTGCCCTACCCCACCTCCCGCCCACCCGACGGATCGGCTAATCTCCCGCGGGATGGACCATCTTCTCCAACTGCATGAGAGCATCAAATTCTTCGGCCGCCAGAAAGCCCAAAGACAAACAGGCTTCCTTTAGGGTCAGCCCTCGGTCCAGGGCCACCTGAGCCACTTTGGCCGCCTGGTCGTAACCGATGGCCGGGGTCAAGGCGGTCACCAGCATTAGAGATTGTTCGACGAATAGGTTGATGCGCTGTTTGTTTGGCTTTATCCCCAAAATCAGATGCTCGGTGAAGGAGATGGAGGCATCCACGAGCAATCTCATCGATTGAATAAGGTTAAAAATCATCAGCGGCTTAAACACGTTTAATTCAAAATTTCCTTGGGACCCGGCCAGGGCGATGGCCGTATCGTATCCCATCACCTGCACGGCCACCATGGTCATGACTTCACACTGGGTGGGGTTTACTTTGCCCGGCATGATGGATGAGCCCGGTTCATTGGCCGGGAGCACCAACTCGCCTAGACCGCACCGGGGCCCTGAACCCATCAAACTAATATCATTAGATATTTTCATAAGAGATCCAGCCAAAGTCCGAAGCACCCCACTGGCTGCGACGATGGCTTCATGGGAGGCCAGGGCGGCGAATTTATTTGGCGCGGCAACAATCGGCCAGCCGGTTAGTTCCCTGAGATACCTTATGGCTAGCTCGGCAAAACGGGGATGGGCGTTTAACCCTGTGCCGACGGCGGTCCCTCCCAAGGCCAACCGGTAGAGCCCCGGCAATGCCGCCTGAATGCCGGCCAGACCCGCATCCAGCATGGCCACGTACCCGGAAAACTCCTGACCCAGGGTGAGGGGCACGGCGTCTTGGAGGTGCGTCCGGCCGATCTTGATGATATCCATGAATTCTTGGGCCTTATCGTCTAATGCGGCGCGCATCTTGGTCAACGCCGGGCCCAGCTCGACGGTAATCTTCTGAATGGCCGCCAGGTGCATGGCCGAGGGAAAGATGTCGTTGGTGGATTGGGACATGTTTACATGATCGTTGGGATGGATGGGCACTTTGCTGCCCAAAACGCCTCCGGCCAGTTCGATGGCCCGGTTGGCGATGACCTCGTTCACGTTCATGTTCGTTTGGGTGCCACTCCCCGACTGCCAGACATGAACCGGGAAATGATGACTCAGCCGGCCGGTAATCAGCTCATCCGCGGCTTGAATGATGAATTCCACTTTGGCTTCGGGCAGCAGACCTAATTTGCGGTTAGCCAGGGCCGCGGCTTTTTTCAGAAAACCAAAGGCCAGGATGACCTCTTCCGGGATAAGGTCTTGACCGATCTTAAAATGGACCAGGGACCGCTCCGTCTGGGCGCCCCAATACCTGTCCGCCGGCACTTCAATCGGCCCCAGACTGTCCGTTTCGATCCGTTTGGGAGGATTATCTTTCCGGGTCATTTCCGCTCCGGTCGGCGCCATGATCAAGTCAAGCCAAAATTTGATCCTTGGGCAGGTAAAAGACGTATTCATTCTTGAGCAAAGTCAATTGCTCGGCCGTTCCCTCCTTGATCACCGCCAGCAGCTCCTTCATACTCGTCGCCTGTTCCACTTTAACGATGAACACGGCGGCGTCATAATGCATGGACGCCAAAGGTAAGAGAAAATGGTCCGAATTGCCTCGCCATAGGACCCCCAGCCGGGACTTGAGGATGTTGATCTCATCATAGAATTTCCGGATCAAATCCGTGCGGAGAACCGGCTGGTGATAGTTCAGCAGGCACTCCATCAACCCGGCCAGGTAATAGACCTGGTCCAGGTCCTCTTCCCGGTCCCGAACCTGGTACAGGCCCAAGAGAGTTTGTGATTCACCGATGGATAGGGGAAAATAAGTTGGAACAAATGACACATGGCTCTCATGCCCGGCCCGGAATACTTCCCGGCGGTGCTGTTCAAACTTTTCCGCCTCATAATTAGTGCATTGCATTATCCGCCCCCCTTTCCACTCGCCCCATCTCAATCGGATGGGTTTGGAACATATGACATTATCCAGGGGGTCTGATTTACCCTTAAATGGTATGATGTGAGCCATAAAGCATCTGTCCTTTTGCCAGACTGGACGCTGATGAGAGATGGGGAGGTGACCCTGATGACGAGTTTTTCAGATAAAGTACAAGAAATGTATCCACAGATTACTCAGATAAACGCAGATGGAAAAGACCCAAAGACCTGTTTTAGCCCAAATCTGCGCAATCTGCGGATTTAACAATGGCCCTTGATGATAATGGCTGAGCATACTCGTCGAACTCAGGTTAACATTCGTATCCGTCGGCATACGGATCAAGGGCGCTCCAACGGTTTCCGGGTAACCTGACCAGGAAGGTCTTCTAAGGATATTATATCAAGATAGACGGCATTGGCAATGTTCTTTTTGGGGAGAGATGAGGCAGGATCGAAGGGAAGACAAGTCCGGCCTTGAATGACAACCGGTTAGGTAGTTAATGGACTGGCTGAAGCCTTTGGAAAGTATTTCAAGAAGCAGATGCACGCTGCCCAAAGATGGCCGTCCCGACCCGGACAATTGTCGCTCCTTCTTCGATGGCCACCTGATAATCGCCAGACATACCCATGGACAGGTGCTGCAAATTCCGGCTGTCAGCCGCGCCGCGCCGAACTAACTCGTCCCTCATCCGGCGCAATGCGGCGAAGTAGGGCCGGGCTTCTTCCGGATCATCAAAAAAAGGAGGCATGGTCATTAACCCCTGGAGGTTCAGGTGGGGGCAAGCCATGACGGCCTCGATCAACCGGGGAACCTGGGTAGCCGCCACACCGGCTTTGGTCGCCTCCAGGGCGATATTGATTTCGATCAGGACGTCCAGGCTCCGGCCCGCGGCCCCGGCCCGCTTATCCAGTTCCTGGGCCAGGCTCGGAGTGTCCAGTGTCTGGATCAGGTCGAATAATTTGACCGCATATTTGGCCTTGTTCGTCTGGAGATGACCGATGAAATGCCAGATCGGTCCGGGTCCGACCGCGGCGATCTTGTCCCTGGCCTCTTGAATATAGTTTTCGCCGAAGACCTGCTGTCCCGCGGCCCAAGCCTCCCGGACCGCCTCGGGGCCGAAGGTTTTGGTCACGGCGATGAGAGAGACTTCCTCAACATTACGTCCGGCCCGGACTGCGGCGGCGGCCATTTCGGTTCGGACCAAATTTAAATTTTGCTTTATATATGACATATTAATATGATAGTCGTGAGCATGGTCATTCACTCCAGTCCGCAGTTAGGATCGGCTAATCAAGTTTCTTTTCCAAAAAGTCGATTTCTCTGGCCAATTGCTGATTCTTTTTCTTTTGTTCTTGGATTTTGTTAATGGCGTAGAGCACGGTGGTATGGTTACGTTGAAAAGCCCGGCCGATGTGCTCCAGCGACTGATTGGTCAATTTACGGCAGAGATAAAAGCAAACACTTCGAGGTAGGGCGATGTTCTTTTTCCGGGACTTAGACAGTAAGTCATCCAGGTTGATCTGGTAATAATCCAAAACGAGCTGTTGAATAATCTCCAAGGTGGCATCCCGGCGTTGATCGGTCAGCCCCTCGGTGATCTCCATGGCCATGTCGAGGGTAATGGGACGATCCAGTAAGGACGACCTGGCGATGAGGCTCTTTAAACTGCTTTCTAATTGACGGATATCTTGAGTGATTTTAGTGGCCAGAAAATCCAGGACATCGTCGGGCACCCGCACGCCGGTGTGGGCGGTTTTTTTGTCTAAGATCCGGCGCCTGGTCGCCAGGTCGGGAGGCTCAATGGAGGTGACCAGGGAAGAACAAATACGTGACCGGAGCTTCCCCCGCAGGTCGGGG
>JADFXY010000324.1:0-5305 GCA_015233355.1 Deltaproteobacteria bacterium
GTAACATGCAACGAGTAACATGCAACGAGTAACTTGCAACGAGTAACTTGCAACGAGTAACCTGTTGTCCTAATCTGTTTTTCCCGGCAGGGTAATCGTGACCAGGGTTTCTTTTGGCTTGGATACATCCAATTCAATATCTCCCCCCTGGGTCTGGGCAATTAACCTGGCCGAATAAGTCCCAAGACCGGTGCCGCTATTCTTGCCCGAGGTGACGTATTTATGGAAGAAGCGTTCCCGAATGTCCTCCGGGACAGCCCCTTTATTGTGGATCTGGATGACATGACGTAGGGATTCATCTGTGTCGAGAGAAATGGTGATGACCTCATCCTCCGGCGAAGCCTCCAGGGCGTTATGAATCAGGTTGGCCAGCATGGTATAACAAAGCATCTCTTCACCCTGAATGATAAAGACGCTGGAATCTTCAACCGGTCGGCCTTGGAGGAAAATCCGGACGGACAATTTCCTAATCTTAATCAGATTATTTACTCCCTCCATTATCTTGGAAAGAATCGATACCACATTTATCGGCCCGGACTTAAGATTATAGGCGCCGGTTTCCATCTTATAAAGATCCAGGGAAAGGTTAATCATTTTCAGCATATCATAACCGGCTTCCTCAATTAACCCCAGGGCTTCTCTTTCATCATCGGTAAGATGCTTGTTTTCCAATATGACTCCGGGCAAATTGATAATCGCGTTGAGCGGCGCCTTAAGATCATGGCGGGACATCCGCTCGATGTCCTCCCGTAGAGTGACCGCTTCACGCAAGGTCGCGTTTTGTTGTTTCAATTCCTCCCGGGCCAGCTTCAGCAGCAGATGGGTTTTGATTCTGGCCTTGACAATAGGAATACTGAAAGGCTTGGTAATATAATCAACGGCCCCCAGCTCCAGTCCCTTTGTTTCGTCTTGCTCCTCGGTCAGCGCCGTGACAAATATTACGGGAATATCTTTTGTTTTTTCTTCTGCTTGAAGAACCCGGCAGACCTCATATCCGTTCATCTGGGGCATTAGGACGTCGAGTACGATCAAATCCGGTGGTTCTCCTGCTCTGGCAATCTTGATCGCCTTTTCTCCATTAGGAGCCACCTTGACCTTATAATCCGACTTCAGGGCGTTCGCCAGGACATCGATGTTTTCAGGGACATCATCCACGATTAAAACCACCTGTTTGTCACTCTTGCTGCCCATTATCATTCTCTCCCAAAGTAATGTCTAGCAATTCGGCCATGTCGGTTACCAGGACAAGCGCTCTTTCAAAGTCATAACTGGTGATCAATTCCTCGATCTCGCTTATTTTTTCAGCATACGAGGAAGACTTCAGAAGACTCTTCAGGTCATTAAAGCAATCCTCGGCCGAAGCATCATCTTCATTCAGGTACTCGACCAATTGGGACATGATCGGCGCCACCCTGGTTATGTCGACGGCTGCTGCCGGCCCATCAGGCAAGACGCAAGCCACCTCGACGTCTTCCCCCTGATCCATCCCCTTGATCGAATCCATAACCGGACCCATGGCTTGGGTGAAAGTGTCCAAGAGTTTATGAGTTTCTTCGATGTATCCATATCTGATAGCCTGCTCCAGATCACGCGCCGCCGTATGCAGGTCCTTAGCCCCGATGTTCCCGGCTACCCCTTTGACCGAATGGGCCAACCGTTGGGCCAGCTCTATATCACTGTTTTCCAAAGCATGTTTTATCTGAACATCCACACGGGAGTTATGGTGGTAAAACTTGATCAATAACCGCCGGTATAAAACCTTGTTGCCGCCAACTCGGTTCAGACCCGATTCCACGTCAATCCCAGGTAAGATTGGAAACTCCTCATCATCCGGATCCGGACATCGGCCGGCCTCATCCACAGGCAGGTCCGCCACCGGGACACCCTGTTGTTTTGGTTCAATCCACCGGCCCAGGGTGGCAAATAGCTGTTCTGGATCAATGGGTTTGGAGACGTAGTCATTCATCCCGGCGGCCAGGCACTTTTCTCTGTCTCCGATCATGGCGTGAGCAGTCATGGCCACAATCGGGAGATCGGCCCAACGCTGATCCCGGCGAATCATCGCAGTGGCTTGATAGCCGTCTATTTCCGGCATCTGGATATCCATCAAGACCAAATCAAAATTCCCTGTTTCCAGCTTCAAGATGCCTTCCCGGGCCTCGTCAGCCACGGTGACTTCCGTCCCCGCCATTTTCAGCAGTTCGCTAGCCACCTCCTGATTGATCTCGTTGTCTTCAACAAGCAGTATCCGGGCGCCTCGAAGAGACCGGTCGGCCACAGCCCGGTCGGCCCCGGTTGGAGGAGCAAGAAGTGTCTTCGCCCCGGCGCCGGCCTTCTTGCTCGCCAACCCGATTATAGTGTCAAACAAAAGTGACGAATTGACCGGCTTAATCAAAAAACCGTCTAACCCGGCTTCAGCCGCCTGTTCCACGATTTCTTCCCGGCCGTACGCGGTGACCATAAGAACAGCCGGTATATTGCCCAAATCAGAACTTTCCTTAATCCGCCGGGAAGCCTCGATCCCATCCATCCCCGGCATTCTCCAATCCATGATGACAAGTTCGAACGGCTTGTCTTTAGCAGCACTTTCCAGCTCAGCCAGACCCTCCTCGCCGGACGCGGCCAGGGTCACCTCCAGCGAAAAAGACTCCAGAGTATCCTGCAAGATTTGCCGGGAGGTCGCATTATCATCCACGACCAGCACCCGCATCCCTCGGACGTCCACCGGCGTGACCAATTGGCGCCTTCTTTCTTCCTTGTGCCGGCCCATAGAAACGGTGAAGGAGAAAGTGCTTCCCTGGCCCGGAGCACTGATCACCTGGATATCTCCTCCCATCATTTGAATAAGCGATCTACAAATGGCTAATCCCAGACCGGTGCCGCCGAATTCTCTGGTGGTAGACGTGTCGGCCTGACTAAAGGGTTGAAACAGCTTGTTCTGCTGTTCCTGAGTCATGCCGATTCCGGTATCCTTGACCTCAAACTTGAGGATGACCCGGTCTTCCTTTTGATTAACCACCCGGGTGTTAACCACAACTTCTCCAAGTAGAGTAAATTTTATGGCATTCCCGACCAGGTTGATCAGCACCTGCCCCAGCCGCAAGGGATCACCCACAAGTGTGAAGGGAACCTCCTTATCGGTCTGGAACAGAATCTCGACACCTTTCTCTTCAGCCTTAACACTCATCAGATTAGCTACATTATCCAATACCTCATCCAAATAAAACTCAACCGCCTCAATATCCAGCTTCCCGGCTTCAATTTTTGAAAAATCCAGGATGTCGTTGATGATGCCCAGTAGGGTGTGGGCTGAAAGCTGGATTTTGTTCAAATAGTTATGCTGCCTTGCAGTCAATTCGGTCTGCAGGGCCAGGTGGGTCATACCGATAATCGCATTCATGGGGGTTCTGACCTCGTGGCTCATGTTGGCCAAAAACTCGCTCTTAGCACTGTTGGCCTGTTCCGCCATCTGTTTGGCCAGACGAAGTTCTTTCTCCGCAATTTTTCGTTCGGTGATATCCTCTTGGATTCCTATAAAATGGGTGATTTCTCCAAGTTCATTTTTTATTGTCGAGATACATAAGGATTCCCAGTAAATCTGGCCCGTCTTTTTCTTGTTCATCAACTCCCCACGCCACTCATTCCCGGCCTTGATCGTCTCCCATAATGTTTGGTATAGAGCGAGTGGATGGGACCCGGATTTCAGCAGGCGCGGGTTGTGGCCGACCGCTTCCTCGAAAGAATAGCCCGATATCTCGGTAAATCGTGGATTAACATATTCAATCCGGCCGTCCGGGTCGGTAATGATCACAGCCGCGGGACTCTGCATGACCGCCACGGAGAGTTTGCGCAGTTCCTCTTCATTTTGCTTGCGGTCGGTGATATCACGCATGGACATCAAGACGCCCGTTACGGTCCCGTCATGGCCGAAGACAGGTGTCTTGATTATCTGAAACCAGGCTTTCCCCTGCAGGTGAACCTGGGCATCCCTTACCCGCGGCTGTCCGGAATCTATCACTTCGCGATCTTCCTGCCGGTACCGGGCCGCCTCTTCCTGTGACCATAGATCAAGGTCCGTCTTTCCGACCAGATCAGACTCAGGCCGGCCCAAAAACCGGACGAACCCAGGATTTCCGGCCAAATAAACCAACTCCTTGTTCTTCAAAGAGATAAAATCAGGAGTGGTGGCCAGAATCGTCTGGAAAAGGTTTCGTTGCTCCCAAACCCGCGTTTTTTCAACTTCCAGTTCCGTTATCTTGCGGGCCAGGCGATGGCTCCCGATGATCAGGCCGATTAAACCGAGCACCCAGATAATCGCATAGGCAAAGATCAAATTAATTGTTTGCCCACGCTGTTCCAATAAAAAAGGAGCAGCCTGGATGGAGACGCTGATACCGCCGCGGACATCGTCTTTTTTATAGCCTTGTTTGGCATGGCACTTGAGACAGGAATCTTCTACCCAGAGGGGCGCCATATACCGAAAAGTCCCGGAGTCACCCCCTGACGACACCAACTCCAGGCGGGATTTAACGCCATGTTCAAATGATGACAAGGCGGCGGCTTCCCATTGATCAGGAGCATTAGCCGGCCGGATGGGTTTAAGGCTGGTGATGTGGAATTGCACCACATTCTTAGTGGCGGCGATTTCCGATACCTGTCTTGTCATAAAGGCGGGGTTAACCTTGGTCAAGGCCAGGCCGGCGGCGGTGGTCACGTCACGGTTAGGGATTTCCAGGTATGGATTTGGCTGCGTTTCCTTGGTGATGGGGACATAGACCCCGCCATGGACGGAATTCCATGATCGGGTTAAAACAATAAGTTGAAAAAAGGCCTGGGCCTCGTGGTTGACCAGTTCCACGGTCTGGTGTCTGGCCTGCCTGATATTCCAGCTCAATAAAAAAGTCAGTACGACCGTCCAGATAAGGCCGATCAGAACCGGCCACAGCAGTGGTAATCTGGTGCTCTTTAGTGCCATTGTCAATATACCCCTTATAGACCCCGGTCATTTCCGGAAGCGGCCGAGCCGCGTATCCGAATCTAAGCGCGGCTTAACTGAAAACAGAAACCAAAAATGGCCGATAAGGCAGGCAGCATTATTGGTTATCCAAACCCTTACTGTTGCTGTCAGGGGTCAGGGTAGCATAGTGCGGCAATCAAGTCAATCGTATATTTTTTATTTTAAACCAGTCAGTTATATTCTGTTTCGACTTGCCGGAAGGGACCGGTGGATGATCATGCGGCTTTTCTCTAATTAGACTCCTCCGGGCGTTAGATCATCAAGATAATACCCGATATTTTTTAGAAA
>JADFXY010000325.1:0-5304 GCA_015233355.1 Deltaproteobacteria bacterium
GACAGTATCTTGCCCGCTCGAATTTCATTTATCATCTCTATGGCTTCTTCCCGAGACACGGGGGCTACCCGAAAGACGACCTCCCCCATCACCTCGACCAATACCCCACCCAGGCCGAACATGATGAGACAACGTCCGTTCGGAAATAGAGGCCGATTTATCCAACATGAACCGTGTATTAAAATGGTCACCATTAAAGAGGTTTTTTAGCTCGCAACTAAACAAAGGGTTGAAGCTGAACTGGGCGACGGAAAATACTATCACCAGTGTCGAGCCGAGGACCAGGAGACGCGCTAGGCGGCTTGTCTTTAACATAGTCCACAGCCCTCGCTTCCGCTGTTGCCTGGCCAGAAGCTGCAACAAGGGATCTTCGGGAAAGGACAACCGAGACTGACGCATGGAGGTTTCGATAAGATGGCTTTGGGTAAGCAGGTCTAAGATCAGGTTGGAAAATTTGATGTTTTCGGCCGAGGCCAGAAAATAAGAAATCCTCTTCTTTTGAGTTTCATCCGGAGGATGTTTGGCCAACATGCCAACCAGTTTTCGGGCAATGGCCAGGGCTTGCTGCCTATCGACGGGATGTCGCAACAGGGGATTTTCGTCTTTATGTTCTTCATCTAATAAGTTTGGAAATTCAACATATTGAACAATTAATCCCCGCATTTTCTTGAGCAACTTCAGTAAGTCGGCCTTAGTCTCTAGGGAAAGCGATGAATCCTTTTTGAGATAAGATTGAGCTTCGGCCGAAAGACCGTTAAAGGCGTCCAGGTCAAAGACCTCATTTTCCCAAAAGGCCGATATATCTTTTTGGACCTGGCTGGGCAAACAGGATAGAAGCTGGCGGTCGGATATGGTGATTTCCTGGGCCAGCGCATTAGTTAAGGCGTGATGTCTTGTGATTGGAGACATTGTGGTCGCCCGGAATTGAAATCTTGCATTCTTCGTTCAATTGGTTAAAGAGCATCGCCTTGATGCGTTTTGCTCTTTCTTAAATTTGGTAAAATTCGGCCTCGGACGACCTGGACGTTTTCCATTAGAAATGCGTTAATGCAGGTTTTCCAATCGGAAAGACATTGAAACCCATTTTAAAGAGCCGATGATGGTCAAGAATATTCCGACCGTCAAAAATAAAAGCCGGCTTGGTCATTGAACTAAAAATTCTCTCAAAATCCAACTCCTTGTAAATGCCCCATTCGGTAATTACGGCGACCGCTTCGCAACCGGCGATAGCCTCGTAAGGATCAGCCACAAAATCTATTTGTCCCTCGGTTCCCTGCAGATCAAATTTAGCATTTTCTAAAGCCGCGGGGTCGGTTATAACCAGGTTCACCCTTTCATTCAGGAGCTTTTTGGTTATAAACAATGCGGGGCTTTCCCTCGTGTCGCCGGTGTCGGCTTTGAAGGCGAACCCCAGAAGGCATATTCGCTTCCCGGCCAAAGTATTGAACATGGCCTTAAGCATATTCATGACAAAACGGCCTTTCTGGTAATTGTTTATATCGACGACCCGTTGCCAGTAATCGGCCACTTCATCAAGCCCATAGTGCCGACAAATGTAGACCAGGTTTAAGATGTCCTTTTGAAAACATGATCCCCCAAAACCGACGCTGGAGTTCAAAAACTTCGGCCCCACCCGGCTATCCATACCCACGGCCCGGGCGACCTCGGAGACATCGGCCTCGCTGGCTTCACAGAGAGCGGAAATAGAATTGATCGAAGAAATTCTCTGAGCCAAAAAGGCGTTGGCGACCAGTTTAGCCAGTTCGCTGCTCCAGATATTTGAAGAGATGATGCGCTCCCGGGGGACCCAGTTAGCGTATATTTCAATTAATTCTTCTCGGGCCTTAATGCCGTTGGCCGTTTCACGGGATCCGATCAGGACCCGGTCAGGGTTTTCTAAATCCTTTATGGCGTCCCCTTCGGCCAGGAACTCGGGATTGGACAAGACATCGAAATGAATTCCTTTGGGATTCGACGCGAGGATCCGCTCCATGGCCTGGGCCGTTCTGACCGGAAGGGTGCTTTTCTCGATGATTATCTTGGGTGAGTTGGCGTACTGAATTATCTGCCGGGCGGTTTTTTCCAGGTACTGCAGGTCCGAGGCCAGGCCGGCGCCTTCCCCAAAAGTCTTGGTCGGGGTATTGACACACACAAAAATAATGCCGGCCTCTTCTATCCCTTTTTCAATGTCTGTGCTGAAAAACAAGTTCCGGCCTCTAGCCGCTTCCACGACCTCTTTCAAACCGGGCTCATAAATGGGCAGATTGGGGGAATTCCATTGAGCAATTCTGGTGGGATTGATGTCGACAACGGTGACTTTATATTGGGGGCATTTGCAGGCAATCATGGCCATGGTCGGGCCGCCCACATAACCGGCGCCTACGCACAGGATATCTTTTTCAAATTTCATCTTTTCCTCACCGCTCACCTGGGTCGGCATCTCTTGACGAAGATGATGCCGGAGGTGAATGGTCATTAAGTTGAACAAATATATTACTTGTGAATGCCATTTTAAGGACCGGCCGTGATTTGGCGGTCTCCGGCGCCTAACTTAGTATCCTTTGAAAGCCGTTAGTCCAGGCCCTCGGCCGGACCGATCTTGTCCGGGTGCCTTTTCAGGAATTCCTCCAGCTTGATTATCTTTCCGCCACCTTTTACTTTAGGGTATTTCTTGGGGGCATTGGGAGATAAATAGCCGGCCTGGGCCTTGAGAGCGTTAAGATATTCCTGGAGCTTTGGATTCTCTCCGATTAATTGATCAATTTGCCGGTCCAGTTCCGCACAAGTACTTTCTAAGTCACTATAATCCAGATCTAATCCCAAAATGCTATCGATCACTTCAATGATGCTGATAAACACCCTGACATGACCGGTCTGGATATAGATTGGGGCATGGCCCCACAGACTAATACAAGGAATATTTCGTTTCCCGGCCTCTTCCATAATACAGGTATGGATACTCATAGGACCATTATATTCAGCCGGATGCACGGACAATTGCCCCAAAGGAAGAATCAGCTTCGGGTGATTGACCAATCCCGATATCTTGGGCTGCGCGGAATGAAGGACATAATCGAGAGTTCCACCCACGGTAAAAATTGTTCTGACTTGTAATTCTTCGCAGAGATCCAAAAAAGCGGCCGAATATCCCCGCCATCTAAACTGGGGTTCTTCACCCAAAAACAAAATCAGCGGCGGTGACACGTTGGAATAATAAAATGAGTTCTCAGGAAGAACGACTTTGACCACCAGCCCGTCTTTGACTACTGCCGAGGGCCGATGATCACAGGCATTGAAATACTCTTCCCAGTTGATCTCGGCGAATTTCCGGCCACTCAATTTTTGAATCAAGTACCGCAGCACCCCGGACGAAACCTCGCCGGCATTGGGCCATCCTAAGAATCCGGCGATCAGATGCGGCTTCTGCAAATCGGGTCTTGTGAGAATCTTTATGGATTCCATCTTCCCTCTCCAAGCCGTTTTATTCCGGGATTTGTGATTGGTCGTCTGGCCACAGGCAATCAGGCCGCCATTAAAAACGCCTCAATAAACTGGTCTAAATCGCCATCGAGGACTGCATCCACATTGCCCACTTCCAGATTAGTTCGATGGTCCTTTACTAACCGGTAAGGATGCAAAACGTAGGATCTAATTTGGCTTCCCCAGGCAATTTCTTTCTGGGTGCTGTGAATTTCCTTCACTTTGTCGGCCCGTTTCTGCTCTTCCAATTGATAGAGCCTGGCCCGCAAAACCTTCATGGCCAAATCTTTATTTCGATGTTGAGACTTCTCATTCTGGCACTGGACCACAATCCCGGTGGGTATATGGGTAATGCGAATGGCCGAGCTGGTTTTGTTGACGTGTTGGCCTCCCGCCCCACTGGCCCTGTAGGTGTCTATCCGGATGTCTTTCTCGTTAATATCAATAGTAATATCTTCATCAATGTCGGGGTAGACAAATACTGAGGCAAACGAGGTGTGGCGGCGGCTCCCGGCGTCGAAAGGCGAAATCCTGACCAGCCGATGGATGCCTATTTCGGCCTTCAGGTAACCGTAAGCATAGTCGCCGGTAACGGAAAAAGTGGCGCTCTTGATCCCGGCCTCATCACCGGGTTGCAGATCATACATTTCCACTGCCAGCGAGCGTCGCTCGGCCCAGCGCAAGTACATTCGGAGAAGCATCTCGGCCCAATCCTGGGCCTCCGTTCCACCCGCTCCGGCGTGGATGGTCAAGATGGCATTTCTATTATCATATTCGCCATTGAGCATTTGATTGAATTCGGCCTGGGCCAGATGCTCACCAAGAATTTTGGTCCTCTCTTCCACTTCCGTCAACGTTTCGGCGTCGTTTTCTTCTTCGGCCAGTTGGAGCAACAAATCGACTTCATCCCACTCCGCTTGAAGCTTCGTAAAGCCGTTAATGACGGTGGTGATGGTCGACCGCTCCTGGAGAATGTGTTTGGCCGCCTGGTTATCTTCCCAAAATCCATCTTTGGTGATGATTTTTTCTATCTCTTCCGCCCGCTTAAGTTTGATATCCAGGTCAAAGACAGCCTCTTAAAGCATTGAGTCTTTCTTTTATGTCTCTTAAGCTCTGAAAAAGTTCTCCGCCCATGGTGTAAACCCCTTTCGCCAGGATTCAAAATGTTACAGGTTTGGCCACACGACTATAATCAATTGACTCAGCCCTATTCTTGTTTCACTGCGGGCCGGCTGATCATCCAGATCAGAGACGGGGCGATCAAAAAAAACATACAGAAATAAGCAAACACATCGCCATGTCGAGAATAGAAGCTTTTCATATCCGCCACCGGGACCCGGTAAGACCGGATGGCCTCCCGGTTTAATTCAGTCTGGCCGATAATCAACCCCGTGGAGCTGATAAAGCCGCTAATGCCGGTATTGGCCGCCCGAGGAATCCAGACCCGATTCTCCACCGCCCGAAAAGTCAACATGGATAGATGTTGGTAAGGCGCCCCGGTGTCGCCGAACCAGGCGTCGTTAGTAATATTAACCAAGACCCTGGCCCCGTTTTGGACTTCTTGCCGGCTGATATAGGGAAAAATCGATTCATAACAGATGAGCACGCCGATAGAGCCGAAACCGGCGTTCAAAGTATGACCGGCCGCGCCCGCCTCAAAATCCCCCACGGCCTGAACCATCCCGCCTAATCGGGACAGGAGTGATTTGAGCGGCAGATACTCTCCAAATGGGACCAGATGCTGCTTGTCATACAGATCCATGACCAGGCCCTGGGGCGACATTAGATAGGCCCGGTTATAGAGCTGAACGGCTTTGCCCCAAC
>JADFXY010000326.1:0-5245 GCA_015233355.1 Deltaproteobacteria bacterium
AGGGCATAATCTCGCCAGTAATCAGAGGTGATCAGGCCCCGGTCTTGCGCCTCATGATAAAGCTCCGTTCCCGGATAGGGAATGGTAATGGAAAACTCCGCGTAGTCGGGATCCAGGTCCAGCGCAAAATCAATGGTCCGGCGCATGTCGTCAACGGTCTCATCCAGATTGCCGAACATAAAATAGGTCAGCACGTTCATTCCGGCGGCTTTGGCCCAGGTGACGGCCCGGCGGGCCTGGCCGGTAGTGATTCCTTTGCCCATCCGCTGGATAACCCGATCAACTCCGGACTCGACGCCATAGTGGACGCGGCGGCAACCGGCCTGGTAAAGCAAGCTCAATAATCTGGGGTCGGCCTGATTGACCCGATCGCGAATGGCCCAGGTCACCTGTATATTTTCCGCGATCAGGGCCCGACAAATCTCTTCCACCCGAGTTTTGGACCAGGTGAAGGTATCGTCGTAAACCTCCACCTCCTGGATACCCAGTCGGGCGATCTGGCGAAATTCCTCCACCACCGAAGAGGCCGAGCGAAAGACCGGGCGCTGAAAATGAAGCTTACAGTAAGTACACCGGTAAGGGCAACCCCGGCTGGTCATCATGGTGGTCACGACGCGTCCCCGGCTGAGGACCGACCCGTACCGTTCAACCGGCAGAAACCGCCGGTCGGGGATAGGTAAGGCATCCAGGTCTTCCTGGACATGGAACCGGCTGGGTCCCTCCGAAACACCGGCGGATTTGAGGTGCAATCCCGGGACGCCGTCAGCCAGGCGGCCATCAGCCACCAGATGACAGAGACAGAGAAAAGGCCATTCTCCATCGCCGCAGATAACGCTGTCCACAAACGGCAGGTCCAGCGTCTCGCCCGCAAATATGCCGACATGGGGGCCGCCATAGACCAGATGAGTCTCGGGAAGATCCCGTTTGATCTGCCGGCCCAAGTGATAGGCCGGATACCAAAAATCCGTCCAGGCAGAAATCCCGACCAGGTGCGGACGAAAGGCGGCCGCCTCCCGGACTACGTCGGCCAGATTCCACCCCATGGCCGGGGCGTCGATTACTTTTACTTCATGGCTGGAATGCCGGGTGACATAGGTGGCCAGATAGAGCAGGCCCAAGGGGGGTTTAAAACCAATTCCGACCCCGTCTTCATCCACCTGGGGCAACAAGGAACGCACCCCGCCGTGGTTCGGTGGTTGAATCAGCATGACCCGAATCGACCGGTTTGCCATTTTTTTCTCTCTCATGTCCTCGGCATCGTGTTTTTCTGGAAAAGCTGGAATTCGGCATCGGAGTCGGGTGGTTATGTTTGATAAGCAGGAATGAACTTCAGGAGAAGGCCGATCGGCCTTATGGACGGATAAGACAAAAATTAAGCGGCTCCCCGCCGGCAGCGGTGGGTCCCGGGCCGGTCGGTGGCCGCAAGTTTGCTTTTAAGCTAGGCATGATTCATCGTTGGATGGAGGTTGTCGGGTTATCCTTCCAAGATAAAGATGACTTCCATTTTGACCCGGTATTCGATGATCTTGTTGTCTTCTATGGCCACGCGTTGCTCCACAACTTTTAGCCCGGTGATGCCCCGGAGGGATTTTGTGGCTCGGTCAAAGCCGACCTTAATGGCTTCATCAAAGCTTACCGGTGAGCTGGCGATGACGTCCGTTACCCTGGCAACTCTTGATTCTGGCATCTTCCTACCTCCTCTGATGATTAGTTAACGTTATAAGAATATATAGCACAGCTTATAAGACCAGACAAGGATTAAATGCTGGGGGCGTCTTTTTCCTAAAGGTCGACATCGGAACAAACCCGGTTCCTTCCTCGTTCTTTGGCCAGGTAAAGGGCCTTGTCGGCCCGGTCGAACACGGACTGGGCGGTATCATCGGGTCTGGCTTCGGCCACGCCCATGCTTAAAGAAATGTCGATGAATTTTTCAACATTTCGCTGCAATTGAAAGGAGGTCTGGCTGATGCGGATGCGGATCTTCTCGGCCACATCCACGGCCTTGGTCCGGTCCAGGCCGACCAGGACGATGATAAATTCGTCCCCCCCGTACCGGGCGAAGAAGTCTTCGTTCCGAATGATTTTGTTGGTAAAGGCCACGATTTTTTGAATTAACCGGTCTCCTGTTTTATGTCCGTAAGAATCGTTGATCCCCTTAAAATGATCAATATCCAGCACGACCAACGAAAAAATCCGCCGCTCCCGGCCAATCAGTTGATCGATCCGCTCCCGGTAGCCCCGGCGGTTAAAGATGCCGGTCAAGGGGTCGATCATGGACTGTTTTTTATACTCGTCTGCTTCTTCTTGAATTTTTTGGTGGATTCTTTGACTGTCTCCAACCGTCCCTGAGTCTGTTTAAGCCTTTTTTCCAGGATTTTAACCCTTTTCTGCTCTAATCTGTATTTCGTTTCCTCTTCATCCCGTTTTTTCTTAAAGGCGCCTCTTATCTCGGCGACTTTGTTGATAATCCTGTCTTTAAGGCCCTCTATGGACAGGTCTTGGGAAAAGCAACCTTCAATATCATCCATTTTCTCGTGGATATCATTTTGGAAATTAACTTCATGGCTGATAAAATCATCCCCGGACTGACGCATAGTCCGGATAAATTCGGCTTCGGTCTCATACAGGGTTTCCATGACCTCTTTAAGAGTTGAGGCCAGTTTCTGCCGTTCCTGGTTTATGGAGTCCTTGAAGTCGGCAAACAGGTCGTTAATGTGCTGAACGAAGCGTCCGTAGTCCTGAACGGAAAAATTATTGTTTATCTCTAAGATCACCGCAGCCGTCTTTTTCCGGACCTCTTGGTTTTCATGGTCGGCCAGATTTTTTATGATGGACACTAAAATGTCCTTGATCACCATCTCCAGCTCGGCCATCTGGCCATGGGGTTTTTCCTCTTCCAGGGGGCCGGCTTCTTCCTCTTCTTCCGTTTTCTTGGATCGGCCGAATAGAGCCCCGAATAAACTTTTTTTCTTGGGCTTATCTTCTGCCGGCGAATCACCTACCCCGGTTTGAAGGAGAGCGGTCTTGATACTGTGGATGGCGTCCAGCAGTTCTTCGGGGCCGGCTTTGGCCTGGATCCGATTTTTGATTTCGGTGATCAAGTCTTCCAAATGTCGGACTTCGCCCATCTTGGCCAGCGAGGACAAAACCGAGGTTACTTCTAAAACGGCCTCTTCGAGCTTGAGCGACCGCTCATCTAATGCCCGGAAGCGTTTAAATAATTCGTTGTAGCGCTTCTCCAGCCTGGCGGCATCGCTTGAATCAGCCAGTTCCAGGCCGCCGGTGGTCATTCCCGGAGTTGCTTCTGCCCCGAGGAGAGACCTTACTGTTTCAATCTTAGCCAGATGCGTAGCCAGAGTGCGGGAATTGAGGCTTTGTTTGCCGTCCGTAATCTGTCTGATGGCCGCGATCACTGATCTGGCCAGTTCCTCAACTTTGTCGTCCATAAGGGAACTAGGGGTGGGCATAAAGGCTCCTTACCTTGCCTGAGAGAGCTGTCAGAAGAGCGGTCTCAGACGCCTCCAGCGCGGGGAGACCCGGATCTCTTTTGATTCCGCCGGGGTCGGCCAAAATTGATTGATAAACGCTTTCTATGTATGGTATATTAAGAAAAATTTAGAGAAAGGTCAAGCAAACAAATGTTCCGCAGCCGGCCGGCGCCTAATTCGTTCCAGGTAAGCCGCAACCGCAGCGGTCCCATCCGGTTGGCCCGGTGAAAGGTGACAAATGATTTCGACAACGGATATTTCCGAAAGGACTAATCTCAAAAGCAAGCTGCTCACTACAATTTATGAGGTATTTGAGGACTTTGCCCGGCGTTTGCCCCACGCCTGCACAGTCGGATGCGCGGCCTGCTGCACTCAAAACATTTTCATGACTACCCTGGAAGGATACCGGATACTGAACCGACTGACCGAGCCGGAACAGGCCGGCATCATCGCCAGACTGGAAAGCATTCCGGCCGAGGGCAAGAGATATATCCCGACCATCACCACTAACCAGTTGGCGTTCTATTGTCTTAAGCAAATGGAACCACCACCGGAAGAAGCCGGCGCCGCCCTCGACCCCTGCCCACTTCTCGAAAACAACCAATGCACCATATATGAGGACCGGCCCTTTGGTTGCCGCAGTTTTTTTTCCACCCGCCGTTGCAACCCCCTCAGACCGGCCGAGGTGGACCCGCTCCTGATTACGGTGACCAATGTCATGTTTCAGATCATCGAGCACGTTGATAACGCCGGACAGGTGGGGAATATGATCGATATTCTGACGGGCCTGGGAACAAACCAGCGCATCGAGGAATATGCCTCGGACGTTTCCCTGGAAGATTTAAAAGCGACCATCAAAGCCCGCCGTATTCCCGGATTCCTAATTCCCCCGGAGCACAAGGCTGTAGTCGTGGCCCTGCTCCGGACAATGAATGAAACGGTCATCGATGGGGTCACTTTTCAGGATCTAATGAAGGAACTGGATTAAGAAAAAGAATTCAGATGGAAGGGGCTTAACTGCAACGGCGGTGAAGGCGGCATATAAAGCTTTAACTACGGAGGACGCGGAGACATAAGAAATTATCTCTCCGCGTCCTGGTGTTTTAATTATCTGTCTGGTTTGGTGCCTCAATCAAAGAATTAACTTAATGTAAGAGGGTATCTCTCCAGCTCGATGATCCGGTCAGCCAGGCCGCGGGTCAAGGCCACCGTGTTGATCGGGGTGTAGAAGGTCAGCTTTCGCAACCCGGCCAGTTGGGTGGTCAGGGCGTCACCTTCGGCTACATAGGCCAGGACTTTTTTGGCCAGGGCCTCAATCTTGGGCAAGGCGTCATTGACGTAGAGCTTGACCGCGTCGATCTGGTATTTTGATTTTTCCAAGCCAAAAACGGAGACGGATTTCAGGGCCCGGAGGCAACCGCTTTCCATGGCGAAGGTCTCGATCATGATGTCGCTGATATAGCCCATGGTCTCTTGTTCATTGGCCAGCTTGTCCATAAACTTCATGGCCGCCAGCCCGGCCGTCATCAATCCTATTTTTTTACACATCTTAATCATCTGCTGCTGGACGGCCAAGGGTCCCTCGCCGAGTTTAACCGCCTTGGGGTCAAAAGCCATGATCTCCGGGGTGAGTTTTTGCAGGGCGTCCATCAAAGGTAATTGCCCTTTCATGGCCCGGCGCATCAAGGTGCCGGGGATGATCATCCGGTTGATCTCATTGGTCCCTTCGTAAATTCGGTTGATCCGGCAATCCCGGT
>JADFXY010000327.1:0-5195 GCA_015233355.1 Deltaproteobacteria bacterium
ACGCGACTAATCTGATTCCATTTTTATCCAGCGACAGTTCTTCTCACGGCATCGCCGGCCTGGCCTATAACGGCCTGATCAAATATGATAAAGATCTAAACATGGTCGGGGACCTGGCCGAGTCCTGGGATGTTTCGCCGGACGGCCTGACCATCACCTTCCATTTAAGAAAAAATGTTAAATGGCAAGACGGGAAGCCGTTCACGGCGGAAGACGTCATGGCCACTTACCGGGTCATTATCGATCCCAAAACCCCCACCCCCTATGCGGGGGATTTCCAACAGGTCAAGACGGCGGAAATACTGGACCCGTACACCTTTCGGGTGACCTATGGCCAGCCCTTCGCTCCGGGCCTGAATAGCTGGGGTGCGGCCATCCTGCCGGCTCATGTTATTTCCGGGACGGACATCACAAAAAGCCCTCTCAGCCGCCAACCCATGGGCACCGGCCCATACCGGCTTAAGGAATGGATCACCGGCCAAAAAATCGTGCTGACCTCCAATCACGACTACTTTGAAGGCCGGCCCTATATCGATCAATACGTTTACCGGATTATCCCCGACATGGCCACCATGTTTCTGGAATTGAAGTCAGGAGGGGTAGACCAGATGGGCCTGACTCCGCTGCAGTACGAACGCCAGACAGACACACCGTCTTTTCAGGATAACTACCGGAAGTACCGCTATCTGTCCTTCAGTTACACCTACCTGGGATTCAACCTGCTCGACCCCAAATTCCAGGACAAACGGGTGCGCCAGGCTATCGCCTATGCTATTGATAAACAGGAGATCATTGACGGCGTCCTGCTTGGTCTGGGCAAGGAGGCCACCGGTCCCTTTAAACCCGGCACCTGGGTCTATAACCCCAATGTCAAGAAATATCCTTATGATCCAGAAAAGGCCAAACAACTGCTGGCTGAAGCCGGATGGAAGCAGACCAATTCCGAGGGCGTTCTGGTCAAAGACGGCGTTCCCTTTGAATTTACCATTATTACCAACCAGGGCAACGCGCTCCGGGAAAAGACCGGTGTCATCATTCAGCAACGTCTGAAGAAAATCGGTATCTCGGTAAAAATTAGAACAATTGAATGGGCCGCCTTTCTCAAACAGTTTATTGATCAAAAAAAGTTCGAAGCCACTATTCTGGCCTGGACTATTCCCCAGGATCCTGATTTATACGACGTCTGGCATTCCTCCAAGACGCGCCCAGGGGAACTTAACTTCATCAGTTACCAGAACCCGGAATTGGATCTCTTGATCCAGTCGGCCCGGCACACTTTCGACCGGGCTAAGCAAAAGGAAATCTACTTTAAAATACAAGAGATTTTGGCCGAAGATCTACCCTATGACTTCCTCTATGTCCCAGATGCCTTGCCCGTCATCTCCGCCCGATTCCACGGCGTGCAACCGGCTCCAGCCGGCATAAGTTACAATTTTATCAAATGGTTTGTGCCCGACAAGCTTCAAAAATATAAAGTCTTGCCCTGAACCGGGCCGGGGCATGGTCTTTTTTACCCATGAATCACCTGAATAATGTCCCTGACTGGATCAGATATAGAAGTAAAACAGAAAATTCCGATGGGCTGTGAAACTCATCGCAACTCTTGTCATTACGCCGGAAGCTTAACAAGAAAGGACGCTCCATGGTAAAGGTTATTCCTTTTGAACGGACCAAGCGGTCAGTCAACGAAGTCATTAACAACTTAACCACCGATTCTGAGGAGATAAAGGAAATTATCGTCATCGCCAAGAACTATCGCGATGAATGGGGGATGTACAATTCAGAACTGGAGAACCCGCTGGAATGGACCGGCATTCTATTTCATGTCATCCAGAACAATCTGCTTGATAGTGAATAGCCGCCGGCGAATTAGAGGACCGGCTGTCACAACCCCGCTTACCCCCTTGTTTTATCGGGGGTTATGTTTCTATAACGGCAACACCGGAGATGCCGGATGGCAATTTGGGATGACCCTAAAAGATTCTTCTCAGAATGTTTGTCATGTGGGTGATTGTACAAGGATGCCAATCAGGAAGGGATAATGACGGCGCCACAAGACAACGACTTACAAAAGGCATTGCAGCTAGCCATCGAACATATCGAAAATTTTGCCACAGACGAGTTGCAGGACTGGCTCGTCTGGCTGCTTAACGGCCGAGACAATCTCTTGCCCAGTGATGGATATATGTCCTTGACCGGACCTCTTGCCGCCATCTATCCTCGATTGTCCCCCAGAATCAGAGACGGCATTAACCGGGCCGCTCTGTTGATGCTGGGAGATATGTTGTCTGGGCGTGTCTGGGCCGGCCAGGCTGCGGATGAATTACTGCTTCTGATTCAGCAAGTCGGTATGCAAGAAGCTGAGGACCTGTTGGCTGATTATGCCAGGCTGCCCCGCTTTCACAAGGTTAGAGAAGACCTTCGTTACCGGGTATGTCAGGCTCTCGCGGCGCTCCGGGTGCGCATGACCGTTGACTTTTGGCACCAGGTTCTGAGGAGCAATCCTGACAAATTTGGGGGCGTGGCCTTTATCGGCCTGACTGTTATTTCACCAAAAAGTGCTATCGACTTGCTTGCCTTCCTCCCCGATGAAGAACGGGTGGCCGAGCTTATCGGCGATACCCTGCCCCTGTTTTTCGAGATGGCCGGAAAGGATGGGGCTGAGGCAGCCCGTCGTCACCTAATCCAGTCCTTGCCCCAACTGGCTCCCAAACTCCGGATGGAAGTGGAAGAATATCTGCAACTGGAATCCCTAACCGGGATGAAGGGCGAAGGTTAGGTGAGGATGCCCGGCCCCGGCGGAGCTGGAAAAAATTACATGTTGCGAATCTTTTTAACAGGTAGTTGGCAAATGCAAAAATATCTCGGCAATCAAATAAGTTAAAGGAGGATAAGATGGGCCGGCCAAACCAGCAGAGGCAAGTCAAGTTTTTCTTGGCGGCCATGATCCTGTCTTTGGTGATGATCTCAGGACTTCTGTCCGGCGTTGGTTACAGCGCGGAGGTTAGTCCAGGCGACAAGGCGGCCTACCTGGCGGCTCTCAAGGACTCCGAGGCAGCCACCCAGGATAAAATCTCCACCCGGCTGCTGGCCGTAGTCCCAAGCTTTGATCGCCTCAATTATGAGATATTACATGGAAATGGGATAGTTTGGGAAGGTAACCCCGGCAGTTCTCGGGTCCTGGTGGGAACGTTTTTGGATAGGCAGACTTATGTGACATACTACAAGGACAACCTGGAGAAACAGGCGGATCAATATGTGCTCCAGAAAAGCTTGTGGGTTACCGTGGCGCCGGAACTGAAGAATTTCTTCATCGGTAAAGAGTGCCCGCCCTCGCCGAAACGGGTGATCCAGGCTCTGGGGCTGCATCCGGCCAATCCATATGAAGTTATAATCTTTATGTGGGCCAACCCGGCCGATCTATTCCGGCCCAGCGCCGACCCGGAAATAACCGACCATCAGGCCGAACCGGCCATTAAAATCGCCAAAGATAACTGGACATTCCCCATTGACTCAAGCATCTTCACCAAAATGGACAATACCATCTTGGTCAAAGAGGCCCAATGGTCCACAACCAGTGTCCCCTACAAAAAATGGTACATAAATCGCGCCCAGACCTGTTATGTCAATGGTTCGGTAATCGATGAAAACAATCCCGCGACCTGGGGCTACCCCTGGACCAGGTTGGGTTACACCTATGACTGGGGTAATGCTGAAAACCATGTGGGGTTAAGTGAATTCGTCATCAGGATCGACCCCAACAAGAATGGCGGTGAAGCTTACGTCAAGCTGGTCCAGGCCATAGATATAGCCGGCCCGGACTGGAATAACTATTTTAAGTGCCGGTCCGACCCCGCCCCTGAATTGAACGTCTCGGTCGTCGGGACCAGGGCCACTCTAACCTGGAGCTCCATCCCCGGCGCCACCGGATACACCCTGTTCTATGCCCCCTACCCATTGCAGCAACCGATCAGCAGCACCGAGATGGGAAACCAGACCAGCGTCTATTTCGAGCTTTGGAATGGGGCCGCCTACTACGCTTGGGTCAGGGCCAATGAAGGTTCCGGCAGTGTCTATTCGAATATCGTCACCATCATTATCCCCTAAACGGATTCTCGTTGCCGGCTGCGAGAGGAGGACAGGCCTTGTTTAGAATTGGTTTTGGATATGACGCCCACCAGCTCACCTCCGACCGCCTCCTGGTCTTGGGGGGTGTGACCATACCTTATGACCTGGGCCTGCTGGGCCACTCCGATGCGGACGTTCTCTCCCATGCTGTTTGCGATGCCGTCTTGGGCGCGGCGGGACTGGGCGACATCGGCCGCCACTTCCCGGACACCGATCCGCGCTGGAAGGGCATTTTGAGCTTGACTTTATTAACTGAGACGGTTGAAATGCTCAAGCTGAAGAAACTCCGGATTGTCAACGTGGACAGCACCATCGTGGCTCAACGGCCTAAACTTAAAGATTATATTCCGGAAATGGAGTCTAACCTGGCCGCCGCCCTGGGCCTGGACCCTGATCAGGTCAACGTCAAGGCGACGACCACCGAAGGAATGGGATTCACCGGACAAGGAGAAGGTATGGCGGCCTACGCGGTGGCCTTGATCACCGGATCGCTGGGCTGAAGGCATAGAGACCATTAGGCACATAATATCTTTTTATTTTTATCCGGAGTCAGGCGGGCCACTTGCCTGACTCCGTCGGAAAAGAATGTTCCGTTGGCTTGTCTCAAGAGCTTACGCCCGACCATCTCGTTGGTACAGTGGATCGTCAATTAACCCTAAAGGACTAAACCATGCCTATCTATGAACACGAATGCCGCAAATGCGGTCATAATTTTGAACGGCTGGTCTTTTCATCAGATAACGGAAAATGCGACTGCCCCCGTTGCGGGTCTGAAGAGACAAAACGAATCATGTCCTGCTTTTCTAGCCGGGGGACGAAATCATCAGATACCCCTCTGTCCTTGGGCGCGACCACCGGCGGCTGCGGCACCGGGGAATTTTCCTGAGCCGGGTAACCCCAGGGAGCAGGTGTTCCCCTATCCGGCCCGTCATTATGTTTACCGTATCAGATCAGCTGCCGGGGCTTCATATCCGGCCTTAACTAAACTCCCTTATTAGGAAAGACCATGACTCAATCGCTTAGCCCCTCGGCCATGATCGAGCACCGCCTGGGTCCGAACGATACCT
>JADFXY010000328.1:0-5181 GCA_015233355.1 Deltaproteobacteria bacterium
GGCCCGGCGAACCAACTCACAGCCCTCTTCTACTTGTGATGCCGTAGTGACTTGATAAACCGTAAATCATGTGTCCACCTGCCATCAAGCCATTAAGTACGCAACTCCCGGATGAACCTGCTTTATGGACAATTGTTGACCCGGAATATCCATAACTCAAGGCTTCTGTTGCAGCCCATATCCGACGGCTCTTTTCATCTAAATGAGGAGAGAGAGCGTTGAATTTCCGCTTGACGAGTTCAATAATTTCAATATATGCCGTCGGTGTCATTATACCTATATACACTACTTCTGTCTTTTTGGGAAGTTATTTTTGTTTGGTCCCTTAGCTCTACGCGAGAGTCTGAGCCCAATGCTGTTGAATTAAGCTGCGGCTTAACCATCTTCGGATGTGATAAGATTCCTCACATTCGTTCGGAATGACAAATTTATGGCGTCATTCCAGGTGGTCCACTTCCCTGTCATTTCGAGCGAAGCTTGAAATCTTAACGTCGCACCCTTAATTCAACAACATTGGAGTCTGAGCCTCGGTGATTGCCTGTATGGTTTCTCGATAGTCATGAACTCAAGTTTCGCGCCTTGAATAGGGTTTTAAAACCTATTATTGTTGAACTTTTCAACACCACACAGTGAAGTTAATATCATAAAGAATCGGGACCACTAGGCCGGCTTTGGATCACCCGGATTAGTTTTGCAAGAATCTCACTTGGCTACGATAAAAGTGTCTTTATAACCCAGCTTGGCCAGTTCGCGTTGATGCTGCTCGGCATCTGCTACGGTGTGGCTTAAAGATACCCGAACCCGGTAAAAGGTTTCCACGCCGTTGTCATATTCGCTGATATATGAATCAGGATACGTCCTGAGGAATCTCCGGCGCAGATTAAAGGCATTCTGAAAATCTTTGAAAGCTCCGACCTGAACAGTGAAGTCTCCTGTGGTATAGCTCTTGGGTTGGACGTAGATCGTTCGTTCCTTCCCGTTTTCGGTGATCTGGGTCGGGGTGCCTAAAGCAACCAGTCTCACCTTGGCCGTACCGTTGGTTTCCACTCCCAATTCTTTGGCCGTGGCGTAAGATAGATCGATAACCCGGTTCTTGACGAATGGACCCCGGTCATTAACCCTGACCCTGGTCTTTCTTCCGTTTTCCAGATTTGTCACCTCCACGACCACCCCCAGCGGCAAAAGTTTGTGGGCGGCCGTGTGGCCGTACATATTGTATATCTCCCCATTGGAAGTCCGCCGCCCATGAAAATAGCCGCCATACCAGGAGGCCACGCCCGTTTCTTCGAAACCCGCCGCCGATGTCAATGGATAATAGGTCTTGCCCATGACCACGTAAGGTTTGCCACTCGGAGTTGATTCAGACTTGACCTCAAAATCCGTATCGTTGCGGGTCTTGCCCTCCGATCGGCTCGGGGCGGCCGGCCGGCGGCTGATATTTTTCTCTTTTCCCGCACACCCCCAGGTAAACAGCACCCAGACCACCAGCATAGCCGCCAGCACCACCGGGGTAGCCATTCCCATCCGGGATGACCTGATTTTGTTATAATTCATCTTTGTCATTGTTTTCTGTCGGCTGCAATTCCAGCCACCGCGTTGATCCGCCGCTGCATGGTCCCGGACCTATCTGTTAACATGTTGAATATACTTAAATTTAGTTGTATAAGATCAAAAGTTTAACAGAAAAATTAATAATTGCAACCCCGGTTGAGCAGGAAAATGCTTATGCCCGGCTCTGTCCCGGCGGACATAGAGCAGGTTGCTATTTTTCGCTTGACATTGAAATCACACTTGATTAAAGTGCATGGTTATAATGTAACTACAATATAGTTACTGAGATCTAACTATCTTAATCATCAAATAATAATCTAAAAATAAGTCAATCTGTGACCGCCTGAAAGGCCCAGGGGAGGGACCAACACAATGAAGCTCAAAGACAAATCCGCAATCGTCACCGGGAGCAGCCGGGGCGTCGGCCGGGCCGTAGCACTGGCCTATGCGGCGGAAGGCGCCAACCTGATCATCAACTATACTTCCAATGAGGCTGCGGCCAAGGAAGTGGTGGACCAGATTGTGAAGCTGGGTCGCCAGGCCGTGGCGGTGCAGGCTGATGTGGCCACCAAAGCCGGGGCCGAGGCTCTAGTTAAGGCGGCGGTGGATAATTTCGGGAAGTTGGACATCCTGGTCAATAATGCCGGGTTTACCCGTCCGGCCCTGCTGTTGAAGATGACCGAGGCGGAATGGGACGCGGTGGTTGATCTGCACTTGAAAGGCGCTTTCCTGTGTTCCCAGGCTGCAGGGCAGCAGATGAAAGAGCAAAAGAGCGGGATGATGATCAACGTCACCTCGGTCGCCGGGATCGTGGGCACCGTCGGTCAGGTCAATTACTCGGCCGCCAAGGGCGGGATCATCAGCTTCACCAAATCCGTGGCCCGGGAACTGGCCCGGTATAACGTCTGCGCCAACGTTATCTCGCTGGGCATCGTGTCCACCGACATGACCGAAAAGATCAGAACCGACGAAAAATTAGCCGAAATCTACATGAATCGGATTTTGCTCAAACGGTTTGCCGAGCCTAAGGACATTTCGCCGGCTTTTGTTTTCCTGGCCTCAGATGACGCCGGATATATCACCGGGCAACTTCTCTGCGTCGACGGTGGTTACGGCATGATATAACATTATTTTGTGCGCCCATTAATCTTAGGAGGTATCCCGATGACAGACATTCCCAAAGCTATTCAAACCTGGCAGATGGTCAGACCCTACGGCAAAAACAAGGAAACCGGAGAAAAAATAGAAGGCGTCTTGGAGCGGACCGAGATCCCCATGCCCGAAATCAAAGAGGGCGAGGTACTAGTCAAGATTGCCGGTTGCGGCGTGTGCCACACGGATATCAGCTATTTTTACTTCGGCGTCCCCACGGTCAATAAGCCTCCTATGACACTGGGCCATGAGATCACAGGCACGGTCATTGCCGGACAGGCGAATATGATCGGCAAAAACGTGATAATCCCGGCCGTTATGCCCTGCCGTGATCCCAAATGTGAGATTTGTAACTCCGGCCGCGGCAACAGATGCCTTAATCAAAAGATGCCCGGCAACAGCCTGGGAAATTTGGGCGGCTTTTCATCCCACATCATCGTTCCGGCCGCCGATCTATGCATCATTAATGATCTCAAAGGCATTCCTCTGTCCCATTATGCCGTTGTCGCCGATGCCGGCACGACACCCTATCAAGCGGCCATGCGGGCAGACATCAAGCCGGGCGACCTGGTCATCGTCACCGGTGTGACCGGAGGCGTCGGGGTCTATATGGGTCAAGTGGCCAAGGCTTTAGGAGCCAAGGCGGTGGTTGGTATCGCCCGGAACGAAGATAAACTAAAGCGGGCTCTGAATTACGGTGTTGATTATGTCATCAACTCCCAAGACAAAGACATCAAAGCCATTAAGGAAGAATTCAAAGGCATCTGCAAGGCCAATGGATTGCCCAACAACTACGGTTGGAAGATCTTCGAATGCACCGGCACCGCGGCCGGTCAAGATATTGGTCTGAACATGCTGTCTTTTGTGGGCAAGCTGGTCATAGTCGGATTCGGGATGCAAAAGAATGAGTATTCCATGTCTCGTCTGATGGCTTTTGACGCGGACATCATCGGCACATGGGGCTGTTTGCCGGAATACTATCCCAAGGTCCTGGATCTGGTCCAGGCAGGCAAGATAGCCATCGAGCCGTTCCTGGAGACCAGACCCATGAGCCAGATCAAGCAGGCCTTTGCCGACGCCCACAGCGGCAAACTGACTCAGCGGATCGTCTTAGAACCCGATTTTTGAGATGTGTTTTTTTAATTAAACTTTTGCTAATTAAGGAGGTTAGGATATGGCATTGGAATGGATACCCCGTGACGCAGAACTGAAGAATCACGCCCTGTTTGGCACCGAACATTGGGGCACCGCAGCGCCTTGCACTGTTTATGAAAAAAGACCCATCAAGGACCCCTCCGGGAAGGTCGTGGAAGGTCTTTTCAGCGCCTGGATCATCCTGAATAACCCCAATCAGTACAACTCCTACACCACGGAAATGGTCAAGGGCGTCATAGCCGGTTTTACCGCGGCATCGTCCGACCGCAGCGTGGTGGCCGTTGTTTTCACAGCCGCAGGCGATAAGAGTTTCTGCACCGGAGGCAACACCAAGGAATACTCCGAGTATTATAGCCGCCGGAACAACGAGTACGGCGAGTACATGGATTTGTTTAACGGGATGGTCGATGCCATTCTCAATTGCAAGAAACCGGTTCTTTGCCGGGTCAACGGGATGAGAGTGGCCGGCGGCCAGGAAATCGGAATGGCCTGCGATCTGGCCATTTCTTCGGATTTGGCTATTTTCGGCCAGGCTGGACCGCGGCACGGCTCCGCCCCCGACGGCGGTTCCTCCGACTTCCTGCCCTGGTTCCTATCCATGGAAGACGCCATGTGGAATTGCGTCTCCTGCGAAATGTGGTCAGCCTACAAAATGAAAGCCAAGAATCTGATCAGCAAGGCGGTTCCGGTTCTGAAAAAAGACGGCAAATTCATCCGCAACCCCCTGATCGTCACCGACAATTACGTGGAAGACGGCGAGATCGTTTACGGTGAGTATAAAAAAGGCGACGCGATGAAGGCCGCCAAAGACATGATGAAAGATTTGCCCATCGATTTCGAACTCTTGGACAAAGAAGTGGACCGCGTCCTGTGGACCTTCACCAACCTGTTCCCCGGCTGTTTGATCAAATCCGTTGACGGTATTCGAGCCAAAAAGAAATTCTTCTGGGATCAGATGAAACTGCCCAACCGGCATTGGTTGGCCGCCAATATGTCCGTGGAAGCCTTCCTGGGCTTCACAGCATTCAACACCAAGAAGATTACCGGAAAAGACGTTATCGATTTCATCAAGTTCCGTCAATTGGTCGCCCAAGGCGCCCTGATGGACGAGAAGGTCTTCGAGGAAGTCCTGGGCAAACCCCAGAAGTAGTCACCGGTTGGTCATAAATTGAGATTCAAGAATTAAAGAGGGGGGTTCCGTATGGTTCCCTCCTTTTCTTATTTCGTGGAAGTATTCAGAGGCGTCCCTCTTCTCCGGACTTGGAAAATTCTTGACAACATCCGGGCAACTAAAATGTGAACGGTCATAATCGCCCCTTTTTG
>JADFXY010000329.1:0-4993 GCA_015233355.1 Deltaproteobacteria bacterium
TATCTATTGCTACTCTAGCATCGAAGTACATATTAACTCCTTATTCGATTTCCAAAGAGAGGCCGAGCTTGTTAGCTATAAGCAGAGCGGTATTTAGGATATAATCCTGATGAGCGGAATCTTTCCGTCCAAGAAATTCAAAGTATTTCCACTCAGGAGTTCTATGACCTCCTTGATAAAAAGTACCTAAAGTAGATACCAAGGGATGTTGGTGTTTACGGGCCTCTATGAATTGAGATTCAATATAATATTCACTACAGAGTGTACGAAACTCCTCAACCTTATCAAATTCCGAAATATGACCATTACCATCAGTTAAGATCTGAATGCCAAAGTTATTGTGAACGGAGTCAGGAAGAGAGATCCAAAGTTTAATAGCCATGTTGTTACCTCCGTTAAGTGTGTCTAATAATACAGGTACAATATTTACATTAAAGAATTAATGCTTTTCAAGAGAATACACTTTAATTATTGACTTAAAATCCCCTTAGAAAGGGACTTTGAGCACCGAGGCTCCGAAGAGCCTATTGGGGAGTCTAGAACGAGGGGTCGTAGTACCTTTCACGGCGTCCGATGGACAGGAAGGTGGAACCATTACGGAAACGCTTAGTCTCGGGATTCCAGTAAACTTCCTTCCAGGAACCATTCTTCTGGCGCTTGAAGAAGTAGATAGCTCCCTGAAGGTTACGAATGTATTCGTAAGACTGTGATTCGGAGATGCCATTCTTGTCCGTACGCTTGTAGTCGTCAAGCTGAATTCGAATGATCTTGTCAGAAACGATCTGGATGATGGTGGCCGGAGAACGATCAGTCCAGTGCAGAAGGGTGCAACCCAAACCTACCTGGGGTTCATCATTTGATGAGGACAGACAATGATTGATGACTGAATTGGTTTCGGTTCCGATGTTCATATGTATCTCCTTATCTTTGGCTTAGGTACAAAGATTGGAGGAAGAAGTTAAGGTAATTCGTCTAGTTTAGGGTCTTTCCATTCAGGATGAGCAGCTCTCCAGGCTTCCCCGAGATCTTGAACCGCGAGATAAAACAGGCAGTTCTCACAAGGAATACCTTCAAATTCTGGATGACAGGCATCACAAGGGTTATAACTACCTCGAAGCCAAGGGTAAGTGGGGTCAATAGCAGGCATCATATTAGGCTCCTTTATAAGGATTGAAGGGTTAAGAAAGGTTTTCTACATAAACTACGTTTTTATGTAGAACTAGGCATGATGACCCTCTAAGAGGCTTCGTGGATGAGAAGGTTCTTGATAAGGTTGGGGTCAACCTTGGACATCTTGTTATTAGAAAGATCCATGATGACAGCATACTTCCGGGAGTACAAACCCAAGAACTGAACCTCTTTGCCTATGAAGATGATTTTCTTTCCGATGCAGGAAGAGCTAAGATTGTAACGATAACCGAACCGGGTGAGGTTATCCTGCCATTTGGCATTAGGGATAAAGGGAGAGGAGCCGTCAGAAGATTCCGAGTAGGAAATTTCAGCGGCGGTCAGCTTTCCACTGAACGTGGTGGGAGTGAAGGTGAGAGTCCCAAGGCTGATGGAAAGGCCATACTTGGAGGAGACATCTGCCAGGGCAAGATCCAGATCTTTACGGAAATCCTTGAGACGTTCTTTGGTGATCCTGTCAATCTCCTTGTTTGTATCTCTTTATGTTTTATGCTTGGGTTCATAAATAGATACAAATCTCCAGGAAGAATTTAATCTAAATGTCTAGAAAGAACTTGAAATGCAGAAGCTATGTAAGAAGTCTGTTGGCAAGAAAGACCACATTCAAACGCTTCTAGCTCCCGTTGTTCTATCCATCCCAGAGTGTTGGAATTCGCAAGGCTTCGATCATAAGGAAGGGAGAGTTTGAAATCATTCAGACGGTCAGCCTTTGGGTGCATAGGCTTTGGGTGTTTGGTACGTTCCATGACTATTCCCCACGACCGGGGCAACAGTGGCAGACCATAATGTTGTCAATGACGGCGTAATCAGAATTAAAGGAGACTTCGGGGTGTTCCTTGGTTTTCTCACACATCAATTCAGGGTTGGTACAGACTACCCCAAAGTGTTGACGGTGAACCCCTCTCAAATAACGGTCTTCTTCCTTACCAACCAAGCATTTGATCTCACGGAATTTGCAGGGGAAAATGGTCATGTCAGGCTCCTTTATATTAAAGGATTATGTTTGTTTAATTAGAACTTGGGGCCGTTTTCTTCGATATCCTCTAGATATCTTTTATTCTGTTCTTGGTGAAGACGGATGTTATTCAGAATACGTTCCATGTCCGATTTAAGTTCTGTTACATAAAGGTTGAATGCTTTGATTGCGGATTTGAAAGAAAGGTGACATTGTTCATAGGGAAAAATAAGGCCATTCTCGATCTGAATCGAATCCTTGGTGATTCCGAATACGGTGTGTCTTTCTATGAGACCGTATTGCGGTCTCGTAAAATACGATCTGGGTTAGTGTCGCTGTTAGTGGTGAAGAGGATATATACATATTTACCCTGGCATAAGAAGGCGGCTTGTTTAGGTGTCATATTAGGCTCCTTTAATCGTCAAGAACTAGAATGTCTATGAAAATGTTTTCTATTCGAGCAGAGAGTTTTACCTCCATTTTAATCTTTATTGGGTCTGGGATTGAGGGTTCCTCCTTGATATCAGCCAAAAAAGTCTCAAGAAAGCTTATTTGATTTTCAAGAGATTTCTTAAGAGAGAGGATCATGGGGGGCTCCTTTAGAATCCAAAGCGTTCGAGTTCAGAAGAGTGGTACAGGAGAGGTTCCTAGTAGTTGGACTTGAAGCATAAATATTCGTCGGTGGTGTGCAGATATTCCAGGATACCAACGAAGTCATACTTGTCTGTTCCGACGACCTTGGCAGTCTTGTATAAGTGCTTCTTGGAACGTGTGGTAGTAGGGATATAGGTTTGGATCTGCGAGGTTTCCTGGGGACGAGGGGTGTGGTGGATACGTAGTCCGTAGGGGTCAAGATAGGGGTCTACTGTGGTGGTCATGTTGGTCTCCTTATTTATTCCATCTTTGTAAGGAGGTACAAAATATTGGTGGAGAAATTAACCTATTCCTAACAAAAGAATTTGGGGTGTGCTTGTTTACAGTCATATATGAATGATTTAATTTTAGAATTGATAAGGGCTTTGAAGGGAGCTATATCTGCTTCAGTAGGGATACGGTGTGTGGAGCCTTCCGAGATCTCTAGAAAGCAAGTGAGAGCAGAATGCCAACCCTCAGGGAGAGAATTAACGGTGTATGTGAGGGGTTCGTCAGCATGGAGGTCTACTAGGACAGACAGATTTTCGTGAGTCTGCTTGAGATAGAAATCATAACGGGTCTTCATTAGCTTTACGGCCAGGGCATGTATTCCTTTTTGAGCCTTCCTAGCAAAGCAATCAATCAGTTCGTGGCGGGACATATAAGCTCCTTGGTTTAGAGAAGATACAAGGAATGGAATTAAAACTTAATCACCTCTGCATTGAAAGAGTATGTGAAAGCAGTTGAGATGGAGACAGTCAAGAAGGGAGACTAAGTATATGAGTCAATGAAGGCTTGGAGTTCAGAATAGCTAGCTAGCGCACTCCAATTCAGGGTGATAAGAAAAGACAGCATAGCACTTGAGACACATATATTGACGGGCTTCTTTGTTTAGCTTAAGGGGACCGGAACAGGACACACACTTTTTACCAGAAGAAAGGGGAGACACCTTAGCGCTCCCCTTTCTCTGCCGATTTTGGCTAGAAGGAAATCTTGCCACGACAAGCCTTTACATTAGACTGTTTCTTACGATCCGCGAAGGCCTTGGACTTCGGAGCAGCAGTCTTACGAATCTTGATTTCCGAAGTCTTGATAGTGAAGGCGATTTTCTTGAGCTTCATGATATTCTCCAGTTTGTTTGTACAGTTCGTTGCTAATAAGTAAGGTACAAATCTTGGCTGGAGAAATTAATGAACTTAATTAAATTTTAACGGTTGTAACCAGGACCGTAAGCAGACATACGGGCAAGACCATTGTGAGCATCAAAGATATTTCCCCGAGGACCTTTGGCGGGAGTCTTAAAGGAAGCCGGCTTCAACACATCCCCTGTACCTTTATCAATGAAGGCATAGACACGAGAAATACGATCATGCTCCTTTACGTTGACTTTAATGAAGCGCTGACCCTGGGAAGCAACCAAGGTAGGGTTTCCATGGACAGGATGGTTATACTCCTTGTCGAGCATCTTCTGGCATCCAGCCATCCAGGAATTAAACAGCTCCTCAAACTTATCAGGGTCATAATTCGAGGGGGCATTAGCAATATGCAATTTACTAAGCATATCAGCTCCTAACTAAAATAGAGTTGGTTGTCATCTCCAACATAAGGAGAAGATTCAGGGAATTTCTTAGCAATATCAGACAAAGCCTTGGCAAGATCTTTACCGTAAATTTCAGGCTTATCCCAAAATCCAGAACCGTGTCCGTTACGATTCAAGAAGAAATCATGCCCCGCTTGAATGAAGAGTTTTTCAACCTCAGAGGTAGGATTATTCCCTTCAGAAGATTTCTGAGCGTGGTCAATAAGACAGTCCCCAACAGTAGGACTGTTCGTGTGATCTAACTTAATATTAGGGACCTTAGTCTGAATGAACTTGCTACAATCTTCAAAGGAAGAGTCGAGAGCTTCAGAGGAGAAATCAGAGGAATTAAAATTCTTATCCAGGGGTTCATCAGTCTCATGGTGGGTTGTAGCCCACAAAGCTGTTTCAAGATATTGATTCTGAAAGGATGTAAATAACTCCTTCATAGCCCCAGCTGTCTTATTCCTAGTGCCGCCAGCGGCAACCTTTAGTTTACTAAGCATCAGACCCTCCAAAAAGAAGTTTCGATATTTCTTCAACATCTAAGTGTTGAGATGCTACATCTAGCACAATTTTAATTAAAGTGTCATTATCCCAAGTATAACCCAAATCCAAGGACTCTACAGAAGCCTTTA
>JADFXY010000032.1:0-20148 GCA_015233355.1 Deltaproteobacteria bacterium
TGGTATTTTGTATAGTCGCCGCCCCTACCCAGGGCGTTGCCCTGGGCTAACCTAGAGCGCCCTTTCAGGGCTTAATCGGAATAGACTATTTATTAGAATGGGATCCGATGACCTTGCACGCTTAAGTCAATGACATTGACATACAACGAGCAACGTGTAACAAGCAACCAGTAACCCGCAACCCGACCTTCATCGCAGGAGGGTCCGGTAGTTAAATATGGGACTCAGCATCTGTTCACGGGGGATGGCCAGGGGCATCCGGCTCCGGATGAGGGATAACAAAATTCCACCCTGATCAATCGCATTGACCATGATTATACCCACCAGCCTGTCTTGATGGAAGACCAACTTGCGGTAGGTCCGGCGCCTCAGGTCAAGGGCCGAATGAACTTCATAAGCAGGCTCGGCCGGAGGATGGACCAGGCCGCCGGTCATGACATCGAGGTCAAAGATGCGGATGACATTACGTCCGAGACTCCCGCGGTAGGCCACCCGTCGTCCGGCCATGTTCATCCCGGCCAGGCGGCCTTGATCCACCGCTTCCGGCCAGATGGCGTTGATCCGGCAGGTCCCTCGGGTGATATCCCGGGCCTCGGCCACATCTCCGGCCGCAAAAATACCCGCGGCGGTCGTCTCCAGATAATCGTCCACCAGAATCCCCTGGTTGACCTGGATCTGGTCCCGCGGCACGAAGGTCAGAGCCGGCGACACCCCTTTGCCCACGATGACCAGGTCGCAGGGAAGGTCCGTCCCGTCCGAGAGATGGGCGCGGGTGACCTTATCCGCGCCGTCAAATCCGGTTACGTCCACCCCCACTTTGACCTCCAGTCCGTGCCCGACCAACTCCTTTAGGATCATTTTCCCGGCCTGGTCATCCACCTGCATGGCCAGAGGATAATCGGACCTGATGAGCATGGTCACCGGCATCCCCCGATGCAGCAGGGCATAAGCGGCTTTGAACCCGACCAGTCCCCCGCCCAGGACCAGGGCTTGCCTGACCTGGGGCAGCACATCCAACATCTGCCTGACCTGGACTTCCGTGCGCATGAAAAAGACATTCTTCATCTCCGGTTTCATAGCCGGGATGGGATTGGGATCTGCCCCCGTGGCAATCAATAACCTATCGAAGTCCACCGTCCGGCCCTGCCGGGTGTGCAGTATCCGGTTGGGCACATCAATTCTTACCACCTGGTCGCCCAAGATGGGCTGGATCTGGAGCTGCTCGTAGAAAGAGGGAGGGCGGATGGATAATTTTTCCGGTGTGACCGCCCCTTCCAGAAGTAAGCTGATCATGGGCCGGCAGTAAGGGGGAAAGGTTTCGGCCGCAATAATGGTCAACCGGCCGTTGAGGTCCAGTTGCCGGATAGCCTCAGCCGCGCTGATTCCGGCCACCCCATTGCCGACAATCACATAGTTCATGTTGACCTCCCAGGTGGGACATGGATCAAGTTCAGACCAGTCCATATTTGGTTGGTTCGAAGAACCGATAACCGCCTTTGCCCGATTCCTTGATGTGATACATGGCCGCATCGGCCTTTCTGATTAATGTATCCAGGTCATCGCCGTCAAAGGGGAAAATGCTGATGCCGATACTTACTCCCAGGTGACAGACATCACTGTCGATACCGCAGGGGAGTGATATTTGGCCCATAATCTTTTGCGCGATTATTCCGGCATCCAAATAGTTGGTTAAATCTTCCGAGATGATGACGAATTCATCCCCTCCGATGCGGGCCGCAGTGTCCATATCCCGGAGAGATGACCGAATGCGTTGGGCCATCATCCGTAACACTTCATCACCGGCCCGATGGCCTAGCTGATCATTCACCGGTTTGAAATTGTCCAGGTCCAAATAGAAGATGGCCATTTGCCTGAGATAACGGATGGCCCTGGCCCGGAAGTGATCAAATAATTCATTCAGAAACCGGCGGTTAACCAATCCGGTCAGGCTGTCGTGGTTAGCCAGATGGGTTATTCTTTCTTCAGCCAGTTTTCGATCGGTTATATCTTGAAAAAACCAGATACGGCCGTAGTAAATCCCATCGGTTCCAATCATCGGGGCGGTATACAGGGATACCGCCCGCCCATCCCGCAGCTGGAACTCGTCAAACATGATTTTTGCCCGGTCGCCTTGACATTCCTTGACCCTGGTCAAAAGTATTTTCGTATCTTTCATTTGGTCAATAAGGGACCGGATGACCTGCCTGGTCCGGCTGGAGGTGATCATGTCCTCCCGGATACCCCACAAATCCAAGAACCGCTGATTATATGAGATGAATTTCCCATTTTCGTCCACGACCAGAATACCGCCCGGCGAGACCTCTTGTTGCTTGGTCAGCAGGAGGTTTCTCATGGTCAGTTCCTCGGCGGAGCGTTTGTGGACCAGGGCATTGGTGATAATTTGCCCTACAATTTCCAATAGCGCCATCTTGTCTTCGGACCAGACGAAGTTGTCGCGGCCCGCGCCCAGGCCGAGCATCCCGATCAAATCCTTGCCGTACACCAACGGCACAACCAGCAGGGATTTGACACCCTGGCCGTTAAAAAAAGCCTTTTCCCAGGCCGCCTGGTCCGGCAGATCGGCTGTTTTGATCACAGTCACCGCGTCCAGGTGGCGGAGTCCATCAATCAGCCAGGAAGAGTCTACCGGGAAGGGTGCACCCTCAGAAACATGAATTTGGGATGTTCCCTTTGAACCGACCCATTGGCTGATCTGCCTGACCCGGACTTCCGGACCATCCAGGACCAACACACAACTCCAGTCGCTGTCTGAGAAAGAGCCGATAACCGAGAGCACCCGATTAATTTCGCGGTCGGTCTCCTCCGGAGACAGGGCGATGAAATTGGTGGAGATGGCAGCCACAAGTCGCTCGAATTCCACCCGATAGCGAAGTTCATCGGCGGTCTGTTTTAGTTCTTGGGTTCTGGCGGTTACCCGGTCCTCCAGCGTCCGTTGACTATCCTCCTGGACGGTCCGGTATTTGTCGGTCAAGACCAAAGACAGCATGGTCGCAGCCAGGACAGAGACAAACATCCAGACGCTCGAGTTGAACGGGCTGACCGGCAGAAGGCCCGATCCGCCTAAAACATGAACTAAAACAATAGATAAAATCATAATCCAAGAAACGACATAATACCGGACGCCTTTGTGTCCCTGGATCCAACAGCGGAAGCCCACATAAGCCAGGAGACAACTTCCGATGAAAGGAAACACATAGGCTATAATGTTGGCCAAATAATAATTAAAAAAAGTCAACAGGGCCGTTGCGATGTTGAAGGCCATGACTCCGTTAAGCAATTTGTGAATTAAGGGAGCAACGATCTTGGTCTTAAGGGCCTGTTGGGAGAATTTTATCAGAAAGACCATGGCCATTTGCCCGCCCACATGCATTCCCCAGAAAGACCACCGGATATGATCCGGCCCCAAAAGCCAGGCGGCCAATCCAGTCAGGCATAATGAGTATAATATAGCAAAACAAATAGTCAATATATAGTAGATGGCGTTTTTTTCTCGGAGAATAAAGAATACAAAGATGTTGTAAACAACTAACGACAGCAAGACGCCCAACGCCAGACTTTGAAGCTGCCGCTTGTTCAAGAAATGCTTATCAAAGGATCGAGGAGTCCAGAGAATCAAAGGAACCCTCATGATCCCATCAGTTACCAACCGCAGATAGAGTGTCTGTTTTTCTTGCGGCCGGATGGTCAACCCGAAAAGAAAGCCGGGGAAATCCACGTCCATGGCCTTCGGGGGCAATAGCGTGCCAGATCTCTTTACCGTTATTGAACCATCAGCATGCACGACATATAGGTCTATCCGGCTCATGACCATATAGTCTAATTCCAGCAGCCAGTCCGACTCCGGTGAGGTTTGGTTATCGATTCGGCACCGCAGCCAGTAGGCCGACCGGGTGAAGCCTAAATTGAGCAAAGGCTTCCGGTTGGGCACAAATCGCGCCGCGAACTCAGGCGAGGCCACCTGAGCTATCGTCAATTCCTTGTGGCGATCCTCCAACAGGTCCAGATGCAAGCTCAATCCATAGGAATCCCGGCCCGGCTCCAGGATCACCGGCAGAGCGGCCAACAGGACGCCGGTTGGACAAAACACAAAAATTATCAGCCCGGCACAAAGAGTAAAGATTGGGAAGAAAGATATCCTCATCTACATCTTGCCTTCTTACGCTAAGAACGGATCAGGCTGACCTTCCAGACCGGACTGGAATCCAATTTTTTCCAATCCATATTTGGTTGGTTCAAAGAACCGATAACCGCCTTTGCCCGATTCCTTGATGCGGTACATGGCCGCATCGGCCTTTCTGATCAATGTATCCAGATCATCGCCGTCAAAGGGGAAAATGCTGATACCGATGCTGACTCCCAGGTGACAGACATCACCCTCAATGCCGCAGGGGAGGGAGATTTGGCCCATAATCTTTTCAGCGATGGTTCCGGCATCCAAATAGTTGGTTAAGTCTTCCGAAATGATGACGAATTCATCTCCTCCGATGCGGGCCGCAGTGTCCATTTCCCGGAGAGATGACCGAATGCGTTGGGCCATCATCCGCAGCACTTCATCACCGGCCCGGTGGCCCAGCCGGTCATTCACCGGTTTAAAGTTGTCCAGGTCAAGATAAAAAACGGCCATTTGTTTGCCGGAACGCTTCGCCCTGGCCCTGAGGTGATCAAATAATTCATTCAGGAAACGGCGGTTGGCCAGTCCGGTCAAACTGTCGTGATTGGCCAGGTGCTTGATCTCTTCTTTTGCTCGATGGTGGACCAGGGCATTGGTGATTATTTGTCCCACAATTTTCAAAAGCGCCGTGTCATTTTCCGGCCAGTGATGATAGTCCGGATCAGCATTCAGGCCGACCAGTCCGAGCAGTTCCTCGTGATAGACCAATGGGGCGAGCAACAAAGACTTAGCCCCCAAGCGGCTGAAAAAAGCTTTTTCCTTTGATGCGGTTTCCGGCAAGTCAGCCAGTCTCATCTCGATTACGGCCTCCTGGTGACGCAACTTGTCAACAAGCCAGGAAAGATCATCTGCGGCGCCCTGACCGTCGGAAAAAGGACCAGATGTGGCCGCACCGGAACGGCTCCATTGATAACACTGTTTGACCCTGGCGCTCTGCGGTTCCAAGACCAGGGCATAGCTCTGGTCACCGGCACAGAACCAACCAATCATCGAAAGGACTTTGTTAATTTCCCGGTCGGTGTCCTCCGGCGATAACGATGAAGCCATAAAATCTGTGGAGATGGCCGCCACCATCTGCTCGAATGTCACCCGGTAACTGAGTTCATCAACAGCCTTGTTCAATTCGCGAGTGCGTTCAGAGACCTTTTCCTCCAGCGTCCGTTGACTGTCCTCCTGAACGGTGCGGTATTTGTCGGTTAAGACCAAAGACAACATCGCCCCGGCGAGAGCAAAGATGACCAACCAGTCGGTCGAGTTTATCGGACTGAGCGGCAGAAAGCCCGCCCCTCCTAGAATATGAACTACAAGAATGGCCAGGATCAAGACCCAGGACCCGACATAATATCGGACGCCCTTTTGTCCTAGGAGCCAACAACGAAGGCCGGCATAGACCAGAAGCCCGCTCCCCATCAGCGTAACCACATATGAAGTAATATTAGCAAAATAAAAATTGAAGAAAGTGGCCAGGGCCACCCCGATATTGAGGCCAATGACTCCATTAAGCAGTTTGTGGACCAGGGGAGTAACTTCTTTTGTCTTGAGGGCGTGTTGGGAAAAGATGATCAGAAAAACCATAGCGAGCTGCCCGCCCACATGGACCCCCCACATGGACCACTGCATATGATCCGGCCCCAAAAACCGGGCAGCCAGTCCGGTCAGGCATGACAGGTACAAAACAGCGAAACAGAGGGTCAGCACATAATAAATAGCATTATTTTCTCGGAGAATAAAAAAAACAAAAATGTTATAGAGGACCATCACCAGAAAGACACCAAAGGATAGTCCCTGAACCAACCGCTTGTTCAAGAGATACTCGGCAAAGGCCTGGGGGGTGCGGAGAGTCAAGGGGGCTCTCATGGCGCCTTCGGTTTCCAGCCGCAGATAGATCATTTGCTTTTCCTGCGGCCGGACGGTTAACCGGAAAAGATGGCCGGAGAAATCCACATCCCTGTCTTTCAAAGGTAAAAGGCTTCCCGATCTCTTGGCCGTGATTGAACCGTCGGCATGCACAATATACAGGTCGATCCGGTTCATGATCACGTAATCTAATTCCAGGAGCCAGTCCGGTTCCGGTGATGATTGATTATCAATCCGGCACCTCAACCAGTAGGCCGACCGGGTGAAACCTAGATTAAGCAAGGGCTTCCGGTTGGGCACAAATCGTGCCGCGAACTCCGGTGAGGCCACCTGAGCTATCGTCAATTCCTTGTGGCGATCCTCCAACAGGTCCAGATTCAAGCTCAATTCATATAACGCATGGTTTTTTTCCAGGATTACCGGCGGAGCGGCCCACAGTAAGCCGGCTGGGAAGAGGGCCAACAGAATGAGCGCAACACAACTGATTGGGATTAGCGGCATCCTCATCCACATCTCGCCATTTTACGTTTGAAAAGGATTGATTGACGGCGTCCAGGGGCACTTGTGGAATAAACCGCGGAGAAGTAAAGATCTCGCCGCGGTTCAATAAACTACAATAACCGGGAGGAGGTTCGACCAGGCCATAAGCCGGGTTCTGTTTCCCCCGCCGGTTACCCCGCGGGAGATGGCGATCATTCCTCTAGGGCGGCGGTTACCCGACGCCTCAAGCAACCAACCCGGGAGTCTCGGGCGGGCCGCCCTCAAACACTCCCCTATTCGGTCTTGCTCCGGGTGGGGTTTACCTAGCTCTTCCGGTCACCCGGAAGACTGGTGAGCTCTTACCTCACCGTTTCACCCTTACCTCACTTGCGCGAGGCGGTTTGCTTTCTGTGGCACTATCCTTGAGGTCACCCTCACTGGGCGTTACCCAGCACCCTGCCCTGCGGAGCCCGGACTTTCCTCTCGTCAGCCGGATATAACCGGCCGGCCGGCGATCACCTGTCCTGGTCGAACCATTCCCGGTTTTTGTCAAATTTAGAAATACATTTTTGAAGATGCCGACGCTGTTCCCTAAAAGGAAACCTGGTCGGCTTTTGTCAGGCTGATTTTTTTGACTTATCGTGTTCTATCTTCCAGCCCCGACATCGCGTTATGTTTGAAGTTTAGATTTCCAGAGCTGCATCTTTTCCTTGGGCCAGCTAGCACACAGAGCGGGGCGGCCCTTCATGATCATCTGGAGGCAGACGTCACACTCCGGGTTGCAATGATGAATCTCGTCTTCTTTCCCCGCCTGCACCTTTTTGGGCCATTCCGGATCGGCCCAGAGCACCCGCGCCAGGCCGATTAAATCCGCCTGCCCCGAGGCCACGATCTCTTCGGCCAGGGCGCCGCCGGCAATCCGCCCCGCGGTGATGACCGGCACGGAAACTTCCTGTTTGATCGCCGCGGCCAGGTCCGCCATATAGCCTTCTTTTCTTGCTTTTTCCACCATTTCCGGGAGGAAAAAGGACTCGTAGGTGCCGCCCATGACCGAGATATAAGCCACACCGGCCGCGGCCAGGCTTCGGGCAAATAAACGGGACTCCGCCAACTGGAGGCCGTCCGGGAGCCACTCGTCGGCCAGAAACCGATACCCCACCGGAAAATCTCCCACCGCCGCCTTGGCTGCAGCCACGACGTCTAAGGGAAATTTCCAGCGCGCCTCCAGTGACCCGCCGTAAATATCTGATCGCTGGTTCGTCCGGGGCGAGACAAACTGAGCCAGGAGGTAACCGGTGCCGCCATGCAATTCCACCATATCAAAGCCGGCCTGCTTGACCCGGAAGGCAGCCTGGGCAAACCGTCCGATGATGGCTTCGATTTCCTGAATGGTTAAGGCCCGGGGCATCCGGCCAAAAGTCTCCACTGCCGACGGGGCGACAAAGTCCGGAGCGACAGCATATCTGCCGCCATGATTAATCTGCAGACAGGCCAGGGTCCCTTCCTGCTTGATCACCGCGGCCAGGCGGGATAGAGTCTCTATCTGGGCATCATCATCCACCCTGAGGCAGTGGTTGGAATTGCGGCCGACAGCATAGTCCACCGTGGCGTTTTCCACGACGACCAGGGCCACGCCGCTCTGGGCCATCAAGCGGTAATGATCCAAAATCAACTCAGACACGGCGCCGCCTTCATCAGCATAACCCAGATACAGCGGGGCCATGGTCAGCCGGTTCTTCAGCTTCACCCCACCCACTTCCAATTCTGAGAAAAGGTGCGAATACATGACTTACCCCCTCCAGGTTTCTATGAAAAAGCATTATCCCCATTAATGCGGTTCTTGCTCCTACGACAAAATACTAGTCCAAATCCAACGTTACGTTACACTGATTACATTTTACAACGCCCCGGAAAACTTTATGGCCGCATTCGGGACAAATATAGCGGGCCTCCTCATCCTCAATCCATTTTTCAGTACCAAATTTTCGCCAATACGGAATGGCCCGCAAAATAACCTTCTTGCCGATAGCCATGGGGAAATTTTCAATATACCGGCAAGGAAATTCATCGCATTGATGACATCCGGTGTAACCCTTATCCTTGGTGCAGTTTCTGATCTCACACTGTTGACAATGCATAAAAAGTTCACCGGACAAGCAGCCACGGCACTTAATATCTTCTGGGGAAAGCTCTTCACTATTGGGGAGCGTACCTTTGCCATGGATATTGCCCTGGTAGAGATTGACCAACCGCTCCTTGAATTTGTGATTATTATCCCGGTCAGCGATATAAATGGCACAGACGCCACAATAAAGGCCACAGGGTGCCACAAAATCCGGATTTATTTCCATTATTCCAACCCCCCAAATTATCCCATGCACGGTAAAGCTTCGGGCCGTAAGGCCTGCGAGCTGGATAAATTGAATACCTAAACGAACTCTTTGTAATCCGTTATTTCGGCTTCCGGTCTGTCTGCGGCACCGTCTCCACAATCAGATGATGGCCGAAATACTTCCGGGCCACCCGGCTGATGTCTTCTTTGGTCACTTTCTTGATCATCTCATTGTATTTGTTATCCCAATCATATCCCAGGCCAAGGGATTCGTTGACCGTGTCGCTGAAGGCCTGGGCCGCGGTGGTTTCTAAGTTCATCTGGTGCATGGTCGTGCACAGGTTGATGCCGGTGCTAAGCTCCTGGTCCGAAACCGGTCCCTGGCGTAGTCGATCCATTTGAGTCACAATCAGGTCGGTGACCTGTTTGGCGTTCTCCGGCGTGGTTTGAGTCAAGACGCAGAAATATCCCGCGTCCGGGGTATTAACACTGAATCCGTGAATGACATAGACCAGGTCGCGGTCCTCCCGCAGGGCCTTGTGCAACCAGCCGCCGGGATAGTTGACCCCGGAGGTAACGGCGTCAATGACATTCATCACGGCCCGGTCCGGGTCCTTCAGGTCTACTCCGTTATACCCGATCATAATGGCATCCGAGGCTTTTTCCGTCGGTTTGCTCACCACGGTGTCGGCCGTCAGGGTTAGGGACTGGTGCGGCCAGGCGGGCTGGGCCGGAGTCTGACCCGACATACCGCCCAGGAGTTCCTGGATCTTGGTCTCCACTTTGGCTGATTCTACGTCTCCATACACGGCTAGCACCAGGTTGCCCGGAGTCATCAGTTGCCCGTGCAAGGCGGCCAGGTCATTCCGGCTAAATCCGGTCACGGATTCCGAGTTGCCTAAGATATCGTTATGGTATGGGTGGTCTTTGAAATAAGCGGCCCGGAACAGGTGTTCCACCTCGGCCTGCCAGCTTTCGTCCCGCTTCTTGATGGCCAGCAGGGTGTCCCGGCGTTCCGTCTCCATTTCCTTGGGATCAAAACCAGGGTTCCGGAGTACATCGGTCAGGATGGTCAGGGCCCGGTCAAGGTCTTCTTTAAGGAACTGGCCTTTAACAAAAAATGTGTTTCGGCCCGATCCCGCGCCCATAACGCCGCCCAAAGATTCAATCTGGGTGTCAAGCTGCTCTTTGGTCCGGGTGGTGGTGCCGCGGAAAAGCATATCGGCCATAAACCGGCTTAACCCCGGCTTGTCTTTGGGTTCATAGGCCAACCCGCCCCGGCCCACGAGCATGATATTGACCATGGGCAGAGATTTGACCGGCTTAATCAATAAGGTCAGTCCATTAGGCAGGACTTTCTTTTCTACCGCCGGTCCGGCCGCCTGCGGTTTAGTCTGGGCCTCCGGCTTGGCCTTTTCGACGCCAGCCGGTTTTAGGACGGCCACGGTGCGGTGGTCGTTCCGGAAGTACTTATTCACCACCCGGATGATGTCCGCCGGGGTAACCTGCTGAATCAGGTCATTATAGTTATCTTCAAAATAAGGGTCTCCAGTTAGGGCCATGTTTTCGGCCATATCTGCGGCCTGACCTTCAACGCTCTGGCGGGCAAAGATCCGCTGGGCCATGACGGCCCGTTTAGCCCGCTCCAACTCGGGCAGGCTGACCGGCTCCCGTCTCAAACGGTCGATTTCCAACTCCACCACCTCCATAGCCTGATCCTGGTTCTGGTAGGGCAGATTCATGGAGACAATAAACATCCCGGTTACGCCGGACGGGGTGTAGGAGGAACAAGACACGCCCAAGGCCAGGTTACGTTCATCCCGAAGCACTCGATGCAACCGCGACGACTTTCCCTGCCCTAGAATAATGGCCAGAACATCTAGGGGGTACATATCCGGTGCGGTTAAGCTCACCGTTTTGTAGCCCACGGAAATCGAACCAAGCCTGGCCAGCGGAGATTCCTTTTCCACCCGTCGATCCGTCAATTGCTCCGGTTCCGCGGGGACATAGGTATCGACCTGGGTCCCTCTGGCCCAGTCCCGGCTGAGCTTGATGATCTCGCTTAGGGCCTCATGGGGATTGACATCTCCGACTACGGTGACGATGGTGTTTTGGGGCACATACCTGGTCTTGTAGTACGTTAGCAAATCCTGCCGGGTTACCCGCTTAAAGACGTCTTCATACCCGATGACGGGATATCTAATCGGATTTTCCCTATAGGCCGTGGCCAGAAACAGCCGGTTCAAGATCCGGTCGGGATTGGTTTCGTTCATCCGCATCTCTTGAATAATGACCTGGCGTTCCCGGTTGAACGCATTTTCATCGATAGCACAGGTGGAAACATAATTCATTAGAAGTGACAGGGCCTTCTTATACCGGTCCGAAACGGTGTTGATGAAATATACGGTATGGTCGGTGGAGGTGTAGGCATTCGTCGCGCCTCCCAGCTCCTCCAGTGTTTTTTTGGCTTCAGCCTCCGTAAAAACCGAGGTCGCCCCCCCGGCCACGACATGTTCCAAATAGTGACTCAATCCGGCCGTCATCCAGTTTCCTTCATAGATGGACCCGGCCCGCACGAAGACCTGAGAGGCTACTGTTTTGGACATGTGGCTTTCCCGGATCAACATGGTTAACCCATTGTCCAGTTGGACAAAAAGATCCCCCGGCCGGGAAGGAAACACCCGGGCCACCCGCGCCTGGTCGGCCGCGGCTAAATTGAGGTTGGGGATGGTCTTTTTTTCATCAGCCGGGGCACTCGATTTGTCCGAGGCGGCTGCAACCGGCGGCTTTCCCGTGGCCGCACATCCAGCCAGCAGCATCCAGACCAGGGTCAAGGCCACGGTCAAGGTGAGGTATTTTTTGGGGCGTAGGGATTGAGTTTGCAATGGTGATCGTCCTTATTTTGGGGGGAATGGAGGGTGATATTTTAAGGTGACAATAAGCGTAAGATAACGCATCTTCAAGCTAGCCGGTTATACAGTTCAGTATTCTTATTGAGGACGTAATCAACGGCTTGCCGAAAGATGTCCTCAGGCTGTTTGAGCAAGTTTTCTATACTAATAGAGACTAATTCTTCAGGAGTAATACTCAATTGCTCGGACATTTCTTGCAACAATTGCCACCGCTCATCCGGAATACTTATTGTCATGTTACTCATAATGACACCTCAGAAAAATTTAAGGTCTCTGACCAGTGTCGATCGGGCCGTGCGCCGATTCTGTGTCCAAACAATTTGGTTTGGTTGACGGGAAAACAAAATAAACTGGTTGCGCGGTCCAGCCCATCGTTCATGAGTGATGAATTTGGTCTCGGCTGATGCCGATGTCTTCCACCAGATCGTCCACGGTATCGTAATAGACTTCCGCGCCCCGGGAAAAGTGCATCAAGGCGTGGTGCAGCTGGATCGGGATATAGGGGTAGATCTTCCGCAGGTTCATCACGCGGTTCGACCAGACGATGTTAAGATCATCATCGATCATCCGGTCGGCCAGATCTGGCTGCTCCCGCCTCAGATCACCCATCAAGACATCGCCCTTGCCCACCACGAAGGCCAGGACGTTACCCAACCCAAACAGGTCGAATCCGAAAGGGTTTTCTTTGGTCCGGTAGGCGTAGTCAAAATCAATCCAGACGTAGCGGCCGGTGTCCTTCTCTACCAGCAGATGATCCCGCCGGATATCACCATGGGTGGTTCGATTGTCGTGCAAACATTTAATGGCCGCGTAGGCGTGCAACAGCTTGTCGAGCACCTCCGGCAATTGGTTGTAAAAGTATTCTTCATGCGTCCCCGGCAGATCGATGATGTGATCGGCCAGGGTGGGTCCCTCTACGAAATCCAAGATCCGGAGATTGTTTCCGGAGTCGTCTTCCACCGAATAGCCCTGCATAAAGTGGGGGTGACCTCTAACCAGGTCCAGAATTCGGGCTTCTTTCTTGGGGTTTCGGAAAAAGGTGAATTTTATTTGCCCGATGACACCCTCATAAGTTTCAAAGAAAGCCAGCTTTAAGACCTTGCGCCGGCCGGTCCGAAGGTCATGGGCCCGTTTAACCCAGTATTTGGGTTCATCATCAAGACCAAACCGCTTTTCCGTCTCCGTGCCCCGAACCAGGAACAGATCTTCCCCGGCGCAAATCACATCATTAGAATCAATATTAAAATAATTGCTGGTATCCGTAAATACGCGCAGACGGGCCGGGCTAATGGTTATACCCAACAGGCGGTGGATCTGACCCGCAATAAATTCCCGTGATGGTATCCGGTCGTTGTTCAGATGGTCCTCCGTAGCCTGACTCTTACCCCAATAGACAAATGATCACACCAGTCCGATGCCGAATTCCACCATTTTAGAAAAAGCTTGCGCCGCGGTTTACAAATTGCGGACCCTGAAGGCAACTTTGCGACCTGGAGACCGGGAGATCAACGCGCTCTGGTTCCTATCCTTTATCTTTATCCTGATCCAAGACCTGGCGAATCAACCGGAGCATTTCTCTGGTTTCATACGGCTTATTAAGAAATCCTCGAGCGCCTTCTTTAATGACCATGTTGGCCGGTTCCGGTCCGGCAAACCCACTGGCCATGACGACCTTTAGGTCTGGGTTGATTTTTAGAAGCTCGGTCAGACACTTTCGTCCCCCCATGCCCGGCATGATCAAATCCATCAAGACCAGGTCGATGTTATTTCCTTTCTCCCGATACACTTCCAGAGCGCTTTCGCCATCAACTGCGGTGAAAACCGTGTAGCCGAACTTGGTCAAAACTTGTCGGCCGACGTGTATGATGAACTCTTCGTCATCCACCAATAAAATGGTCTCAGTGCCGCCCTCGTAGATCGGTCTCTGGGTTTTCTCTTCCGGGCCGGCCGGCGCAACTTGCGGGATCGCCTGGAGAAAGATATTAAATGTGGTCCCATGTCCCGGTTCACTATAGCACATGACATGACCGCCATGCTTTTTGACGATGCCGTAGACCATGGCCAAACCCAATCCGGTGCCTCGTCCCGACTCCTTAGTCGTAAAGAACGGCTCAAAAATATGGGCCTGGATATCCTTGCTCATCCCGTGACCCGTGTCGATGATGGAAATAAGCACGTAGTCGCCGGGGTTGATGTCTGGATATGTCTTCCCGTAACGATCGGTAATCGTATAATTTTTGGTTTCGATAATCAGGTCGCCGCCATCGGGCATGGCATCTTTGGCGTTAATGGCCAGGTTCATTAGGACCTGCTCAATTTGGGCGGGATCCGCCTCCACCGACCATAAGTCATCAGCCAATCGAAGTCCGATGCCGATCATTTTGGGCAAGGTGTGGTCTAAAAGTTTCCTGAGTTCCCGAATCTCATGGTTCAGGTCTAGCTGCTGCAGCTTGACCTCCACCTTCCGGCTGAAGGCCAAAAGTTGACGGGTCAAGATGCCGCCTCTTTTGGCGGCCCGATAAATGCCTTGCAACCGTTTATAAATCGGATCATTCTCTTTTGCTTCCAACAACAATAACTCGGAAAAGCCCTGAATAGCCTGAAGAAGGTTGTTAAAGTCATGGGCGATGCCTCCGGCTAAGGTGCCGATGGCTTCCATCTTCTGGGCCCGCTGCAATTGAGACTCCAGACGCCGTCTGGCGGTGACGTCCCGGTCCACTCCGGTAAAGCCGATGAGCTGTCCGGCCGCGTCAAAAATCGGCTGGGCGCTGCTTTCAAAAAATCGTTCGCCTTCGTCTTGGTGAATGCGGCGCAGAGCCAGGTCGGTCCATCCGGTTTTTTCTGCGACTGCTTTTTGAAGAAGAACCTGAAACATCTCACGATCTCCAGGGTGAACCAGACTCCAGGCCAACACTCCGACAACATCACCCACTTCATAATTCAACAAATTTTTGACTGCACTATTAGAGAAGGTATATCGGCCGTCAGCGTCTACCGCCCAGACCCAGTCCACGATTGACTCGACCAGGGAGCGATAGTTCTCTTCGCTTTGACGCAGTGCTTCTACAGCTTGCTTCTTTTCTTTTCTAAGGTCGATGGTTTCCACCGCTCCCTCAAGGAGCCGAAGAAATTCTGCAGGTTGAACTGGTTTACGGAGATAATGCAGCGCCCCCTTTTCTAAAGCAGACACGGCTGAGTCTAGATCCGCATAGGCGGTCATGATGACAAAAACACAACTCGGCAGAATCTTTTTTAAATATGATAAAACTTCCGTGCCGGAACCATCAGGTAACTTCAAATCGATAAATGCGACCTGGGATTCAAACTCCGAGGTTATCTCCCGCGCATCTCTGGCGCTGTGGGCCACTCCCACGACGTAACCCCGTGACTCCAGGATGTCGGCCAGACTCTCGGCCAGATCCCGATCATCATCTACGATCAGAACCCGGCAGCCCGGCCCCACATCCAACGATCGGCCTAATTCTTCAGGCATGTTCCAACTCTCCTTGTCGATAACCTTTTTCCGGCAGAGGCAGCCACAAAATAAACACCGTCCCCCGGCCTGGTTCCGTTTCGATATCCACACCACCGCCGTGCTGATCCATAATCTGCCTCACAATTGGAAGCCCCAGGCCGACCCCGAAGCTTTTAGTACTATACAATGGTTCAAATATTTTTTCAAGCTGATCTGCCGTGATTCCAGGCCCGGTGTCGGTAACCAGAATTTCGATTTGATCGCTGATCTGTCTTGTTTCAACGATGAGTTTGGCCTCTTTTTTACCCTGGCCGGCTATCGCCGCGGGGGCTCCCATAGCAGTCATGGCCTGCAGTGCATTGTCGATGACATTTATCAGACAACGCCGAAACCGCTCCCGGTCAATGCTGACCTGCAACCTGGGCAAGAATAGCCGGACCACCTCAATGCCTTCCGGAATTTGATATTCGTCGAGGAGGTTGCCCAGCCAGTCATCTAACGAAGTAAGCTTCAGTTCCAGCGACTTGATCCGGGTATAATCCAAAAGCTCTTCAATAATCCGGTCACATCTGACAATGCTCCGTTCAGCCCGCTCCAGTGCCCGCTCGGCGCGTAAAATACCTCGGCCTCGAATGACTTCATCGATAGTAAACAATGAGTTCCGCACGGTGCCCAGAGGATTTCTGATCTCATGGCTGACCGTCGCCGTCAGTTGTCCCAAAACAGCCAGCCGTTCACTCTTGATCAGCTTCTCTTGAGCCGCCTGCAGGTCTTGTGTCCGCCGGGAAAGTTTGCGGATCATGGTGTTGAAATCCCGCGTCAAGGCCCCGATCTCATCGTCCCGCGTCACCGGGATTTCCTGATCCAGCACCCCTTCTGAAATGATATAAGTTTGCCATCCCAAGCGGTGGATGGGACTGACGATACTCCGGGCCAACAGGGCCGAAATGAATATGGAGATCACGCCGCCCACGAGAAGAAAGACCAGGCCGCCGACATAGAAGTTTTCCCGCAGCCGGCTAAATGGTTGGTCGGAAAGCAGTACGGCGGCATAGGCCACCGGGTTGTTTTGATGGTCTTTTAAGGCCAGTTCATTAGTATAACATCGCTCCCCGCCTATCTGGACAACTCCGTCGATATCGGGTGAAGGAAACGGGGCCAGGTAGGGTAGCGGGCCGAATGGTTCCATCACCGATCCGGCCACCATCCGCCCTTGACTGACCAGGGCCACCTCGACTCCTGCAATCCGCTTGATTTTCTGCATCAAGTTCGTATCCAACTCCAGAATTTTTCCGGCGACAAAGATAGCCGTCATCCGCTCATTGTCATATGTCAACGGCTTAACCACCATCATCACCAGCACCTGATGGTCACTCTTATCCTGAAGAAAGACATTCCGCAAAGATGGATCAAGTTGCTCTAAGTCGGCGGGGACACCAGAGCATAAGAGGTGCTGGGTAAGCCTAAGACCGCCCGGTGGATCAAAGGATGTTCGATCTTTTGATTAAATGACAGAAATGTGGCCCGGGGGTCGGGAGCCAGCCCATTTTCATCGGTCACCGTGGCGAAAGATAACCCGTAGATTTTGCGAAGCTGTAATAAATACTCTTGAAGCTTCGAACTCAACCCTAAGACCATCACGGAGTCCAGGGTCTCATCTTTTTCCACATCCCGGCTCACGTTCTGAAGATATTGCATCTGGTCTTCCAATAACGATGAGACAAGGGATACGTTGTAGCTCAGTTGATCCCGGACCCGCTCCTTGATCTGATTGTTAGTCATGATAAAAATTGAAATAATAAACAGTAACAAGGGCAGACCGCCGGCCATGACCAGGACGATCATTAACCGAGATTTTAAAGATATGGGGAAACTTTTTTTCATCTAATGACCCGGTCGGCCACGGAAATCATTGTTTCCGGAATGGCCAGGTTCAATTGCCCGGCCTTGGGGAGATTGATTCCAATCATATATCTAAACGGTATTTGTGGACGTATTTCATTTATGTTGCGCCGCCTCAGGATAATATCCGCGGCCATCTTGGCCGTTTCCGCGCCCATGGCCGTGTCATTGGGAGAGAGGGTGGCCAGGGCGCCCTTCTCTAATTGAGAGATGTTTGTCCCGATGAAACGTGTGCCGGGATACTTCTCGGAGAGTTCCTTTTGATGTCGGTATAGTCCGTACCATCCGAGAACCGCCCGGCCCTGTTTGAGATATTTGGACGGGATAACTAATTGGTCGCTCAATTCAGCATAATGCACCACAAATTGTTTGGAGATACTCTTCTCTAAAAAGGAACGGTAAGCCATATCGGCAGGATAGGGAAAACAAAGAAATACCACCTCCGAGACGGATGGTAATAACTCATGAATAAACTTGAAAAGCATTTGAGGTGGGATGGTGTAGGAAATCCCGGTAACGTGATTTTTGGGAGGGGCCTCCATGGACTCCAGAAGTCCCGCCCCCACCGGGTCGGTCATTCCGGCGAACAGTAAAGGGATTTGGCCGTCATTCATGGATCTGGCCATAAACAGGCCGGCGTCCGTACCGAACGAGACGATCAGGTCAATTTTGGTCTCATTAAGTTTCCTCAGAATCTCTTTGTCTATTTTCTCATTTTCTATCCGGGGCAAGACTACCCTGAGGTAGGAGACGTTCTTCTCTTCGATCAGACCCTGGTGGACCATTCCCTCCTTGAAACCACTCTCCATGGACGATATGTAGTAGGAAGTCTCGCTCAGGACCAGGGCTATCCGGCATCCCGCCTGCCCCGCCTGGACGGAGGACGCTCCGGTCAGGAGCAGTAAGGACAAAAGTAGAACATACCTGGTCTTCATCATTAGACTCCTAGTCAACCCTTTCGTCAGCCAACTCCAATATTCCCTTAGGTATTTTTATCTTTAGAGCCTTTGCCTGTTTGAGGTTGAAGCAAATGCCGTATTCACGAGGGTGTTCCGGCGGAATCTTTCCCGGACTGATGCGTTCCCACAAGATACTGACGGCCATTTCTCCACCTTGAGCCCCCAGTTCCGGGAGCTTGGGGTAGACCGACACGACCGACCCTTCACGGCATTCTTCCGCAGTAGCGCCCACGAAAGTAACCTCAGGGTATTTGGCCGCCCAGTGATAGAGATGGACCGAATACCACCCAAAAAAAATATCTGCCTGCTTCAATTCTTCCGGCGGAATGCCTTTATCTTTGGTCGTGTCGATGAACCGGATAACCGGTTGGACATGTTTGCCGGCGTAGTCGTGGATCCAGTTTACATACACGGCATCTGGAGGAAGATGACTGCTATAAACAAAGCCGTAGGTTTTAGCGGCCGGGAAGATCTTACCCAAGATGCCCATGGTCTTTTGAAGCGGGATAGGAAAGGTGACGCCCGTGATGTTTTCTCCCGGGGGCTTCCCCATGGCCTTGACCAATCCTCCCGCCACCGGATCGGTGACCCCCAAAAACAGAATAGGAATGGCCGTTCCCCGGAACTGCCGGCCGATGGCATGACTGGCCGAGGAACCGATAGTCACGATTAAGTCGGCTTTCCAACCGGCATATTCATTAGCGATGGCCACATTCTTAGCCGCCTGTTCAACTGCTTCGAATCCCTGAGTGTCCTTAATGACGGCATCTTTGAGCGGAGATTTCTGGAGATAGTTGACAAACCCATCTCTGATCGCGTCGCTATATCTCCCAGGCGACCGGACTATGCCTATTTTGTAGCTCTCGCCCCAGGCCGCCTGGCCGAACATCAAGAATAGAATTAAGCAGCCGATGCAGGCGCTCCATTTTTGCCTTCGGGTGTCCATGACATCGATCCTTTTTGCGCTTATTTTTCTTAGCTCTGCCCAACCTCGTCCGTCCGGTCCTGCGCCACCGCTAACCCCTCATGACTCCATGGCCGTTCTGGCACCCCAGGAGAAGGCGGTTTCATTTCCCTCCCAGGTACGTTGTGGCGTAACTTCTCTAATTGTTTCTAAAATATCTGAGGCGGCCACAGGCAAGGCATCCAGGGCCGCGGCCGCGCCCAGCACAATCAAATTGACGGCCCCCCGCAGTCCATGTTCGCCGGCCACGGCGTCGGCCGGGACCACATGTATCTTGATCCCATTTGTGGCCAGATAATCGGCCAATTCCGGCCGAAAGCAGTAGCCGGCGGGGGCATTGACCACAGCCAGGCCGGCCGGCTTGAGATAGGGTAAGTTGCGCATAAATTCCATGTCATTTAGGGAAATCAGGACATCCGCCGCGGCCGTCCCGATTTGGGCGCTCCTGTAATTCCCCACCTTAAGAAAAGATACTACCGAACCACCCCGCTGGGCCATACCGTGGGTCTCCGAGCCCATGACATTAAAACCCATTTTAAGGGCAGTCTGGCCGACCATCCGCGTCATAAAAATGATGCCCTGGCCACCCACGCCGGCCAACACAATTTTCCGGTCCATCTGGTGCTCCTCTATCGGGTTGCGTGTTGCAGATTACACGTTACAGGTTGTTTGTTACATGTTACAGGTTACAGGTCAATGTCATTACCATGAAAATCTCCCGGGGCGTAGGCCGGACGTTGGGTATAGGTATCCCACCCCTTCCCGGAAGGGTCTCAGATGCCGGATAGAGGGATATCCGGCCTGATTTCCTGCTATTGAGACGATGAGCAACTTACCGGCCAATAACCATATTTCTGCAACGATCTGACCCATCTTGGGGCGTTGCGGCGAACAATAAGTTCCTCATAATTTACATTAGGGTCTTTATATGGCTCATTTTTTTTGAGGACAATATATACGACCTCAAGAATTTTGTGGCCCACAGCAATGATCGCCCGCTTGTGGCCCCGTCTAACCACAAGACCCTGATAGAATCCTTTGAATTGACTATCGGTCCTTCTGGCGCTGTTGGCCG
>JADFXY010000330.1:0-5152 GCA_015233355.1 Deltaproteobacteria bacterium
CCGGCCGTCCCGGCGGGCCACCAGGTAAACGGGCTCACCACCGATGGCATCCTCCAGGAATTGCTTGAAAGTCAGGCTATGATAGACCATGGCCGCTGGCTGGTCTTGAATGAATCGGGTCCAGTCATCGGAGTCGGCCGGATTGAGTCGGCTAATTTCTGGGGGCATAGGCTCGTGTTTCGGGTTGCGTGTTTCGTGTTGCAATGCAGGGATAGCGGGCAGTCCGGCCAATAACCACCGAAACAAGCAGCTCGATCTGGATAGATGACACCACGTAGCGTTTCCAGGCTGAGCGGGCCGTTGGCCTCATGAGTTTAGCGGATAATACCGCGACGGGGCACTGGTCAACAGAAATTCTTCCTGGTCGAGGAGTTCTTTCCATTTGGCCTGGAATCGATATTGCTGGAGAATCTTCCGGCACAGAGCGATCAGTTCCGCCGCGGCCGAGTAGAGGTGATCATCCTCCCCGAGTTGACCCACCAGATGGGCCAGGGCCAAGGCCTGGTGAATTTCTCCGTCCAGATAATAGTCGCAGGCCCGCTGTAGAAGCTCTTGCCGCGGCAGGTCCAGTAGATGGCCAAACAACACATTGTCCTGATTTTTTTTCGACCTTGGAGAGTAACCGGACACGAGATTGCGGGGCGCCTGGACAGACAGATTCCAGAGATAAGAACATTCATGGCAGTGAAATCCCTCCCGAGTCAGTAGGTCAAATCGGCGATGGGCCATATTCTCCCGGAACCGCTGGTAATCAGGGCCATTCCAGATGTCTTGAACCTCCTGGCGGGTGATATCGCCCAGAAAGACATTCTCTCGTGGTTCTTCAAAACAATAGCTTATCCGGCCATCATGGCAGATGGTCATGGAGGCCCACGGAAAGACACAACAGGGGAACGAGTGGTTCGGCAATCGATCCTGGATCATCAGATTTCCCTCGGCTATGGCGCCCTGCCAGTTGAAGAGTCGGTGCAGATCAACCGAGGCCAGACCAGGAAAGCGGGCCTGAAAGAAATCGACTATGGCCGCGTCGGAGTAGTCCCGGTTGGCCTCCTGCCGGACATAATCAATAAAGACATGGGGCCGGACGGGAGCAGGCATTTGACGGAGCAGGTCTGACAGGCCGGTGAGATTGGTTATGACCCGGTCAAAGTTGTCCGTTCCGTGGATCCGGGTATAATCGGAGCGATTGATGGCGCTGATGGAGATGCCTAAAGAGTTGATCCGGGGTAACAGCTCCTCAGCCAAAGGCCTGGTCAGCAAAATGGCGTTGGTGTGGAGAACCAGGTGGATATCCGGCCTGGCCCGGCGGGCATACCGGACAAGGCGGACCAGGTCGGGATGGAGGAGAGGCTCGCCCTGTTTCATCAGGTAAATTTTTTTGACCTCCCCAGGTAACTGGTCCAGGATGCGCTGAAACAGCTCAGAGGGCATCACTCCCCGGGCCGCCCGCATGACCTGGTGGAGCGGGCACATGCCACACCGGTTATTGCAGAGATTAGTCAAGTTCAGATAAACCAGCCAGGGATGACTGGAGAGAATGGTCTCTCCGCGGGACCAGGCCGTAATGGCCGAGTTTCGGCACAGAGTCAGCTTCGCCTCAATTTCATACTCATCCATGAGTCTATCTTTCGCGTATCCACAAATAATCGTTTCCCATTAGCGTAACGTGAAGCCGAGGGGCAGTTACTTCAACTGGGCTCTTCGGGCCAACTCTTGGTCCATCTCCTGGGTAAATTGTTCCAAAGAAGCCGCAGTAACCGCATTAATGAGGAGTTTATCTAATATATCCGGATGCCAAAGTCCATTAATGGCCTTGACAATGGAATGTGGAAGAGTTTCAAACCGAAGCCTCAGAATCTTGATCACGTCGTTCCGCGATTGGAGCAACCCCCCCCCTCAGGCAACTCTTCTTTTCGTCCTCTGTAAGGCCCTCCAGTTGATACTTCTCAGTCAGATCCTTCCATACATCTTCGTACACCACTTCCTTGAACACTTCGTACGCCGGAGAATTAATCATGATGTCCCTCCTTTTGGAAAACAACATCCACGGTATATCTTTTGACACCAACCCGGAGAAGATGGCCATTGCGCCTAACATGTCGGCCTTGTCTTTTTGGGGTAAGGAGCTTTCATAGATCAAATCGTCAGCCTGGCTGACCAGGTCCTTGCCGTGACGCATCAGGGGAACTAACGGCATCAAGCAAATGAGGCCCTCCTGAACAATATCCTCGGCGTCGAGATCATAGACCCGGATCAGGCGAAACCGGAACGAGACTTCATTATCCTCATACTGAGTCACGGCCTGGCCGGACGGTTGCAAGAGCAACACACTGGAGATCACTTCTAGTCCATATTTTAACCGATAACGGGTGCGATAGTCAAGAAGTCGTAGCGGCACGTCCCGGTCCCAGGCGGTTTGAATTTCAATTAGAACAATCCGGCGCTTTCCGGTTTTATCAGTGACCATGATAACGGCATCGGCTCGTTTCAGGCTAACTGTTTCTTGAGGCAGTTCTTCTAAAACGTCACCTTCCGTTAACGGTATCCCCACCAGCAGGTGAATTATTTCGCGACCACATTTTTCAATCAGGATTTTAGTGCTGACATCATATTGCATAATGTTTACCGGCCAACTAACCTGGTTAATCGTGCGAATGGAAGGTTGATCCTTATCCGGGCAGACGTAACTCAATGATATCTAAAGCGCCCGCATCCATTCCGGACGAAGGGCCACCTGACCGGACAGGGCCTCATCAATCCGTTTGATGGTCTTGGCCTTGTCGCGAGGCAGCCGGGCCTTAATGGGCAGGTAATTGGAGGCATGGTTGGCAAAGAACAAACCACCCGATAGGTCGGTGTGGACAAACATCTCCCGGAGTTCTTTCAAGAGTTCAAGCGGTTCCAGCGGAGTAAACCGACCGGCCCGGTATTCCTGTCCCAGTGAGGTGTCGTCGAGGATCATGAGCATCAAGGCACCCACGTAATCCGGATCCATAGCAGTGAGCAACCGGCCGGTATTCCGGGCATGTTCCATGGATCGTTCCCGCCCTCCAATACCTAGGAGAACGGTGACCGAAAGTTTGATCCCGGCCGCCTTGACCCGCCGTCCCATGTCGATCAGCTTCTGGGCCGTCGCCCCTTTGTTGATTTTTTGCAGAACGACATCATCCCCGGATTCCACCCCCAGGTAGATGATTTTAAGCCCCAGCTCCCGGAGCTGAACCAATTCCTCGTCTGTTTTCATCTTGATCCCTTTGGAATTGGCATAGGTCCCGACTCGTTTGACCCAGGGGAGTTTGTCCCTGATCTCGGCCAAGATGGCCACCAGACGCGGCTGAGGGATAATCAGGGCGTCCCCGTCCATGATAAACAGCCTGTCTTGCTGCCGGCAATATTTGGCGGCCCAGGCCAGGTCACCAAAGATGGTCTGATCGTCTTTGATCCGAAACCGTTTGTCTTTATAGGTACCACAAAAACTGCACTTATTGTGGGAGCAGCCGACGGTGGCCTGGAGGAGAATACTGTAAGCTTCACTTGGGGGGCGGATGATCATCCCCTCATAGCTCATGCCGTCGCGCTCTTCAATACTACAATCCATATTAGATTCCTTTGTTCCGGGTTGCGTGTTCCGGGTTGCGTGTTTCGGGTTACGTGTTGCTGGTTACGTGTTGCGGGTTACGTGTTGCGTGTTATTTTTTATGGGTTGGGTTGGATTGACCCCAGTTTCGTAGAATTAAATCGTTCAGCTTTCGAGGTAATGTAGTTGCAGATTGTCTTCAACCCGCAACACGCTACACGCAACCCGCAACCCGGCAGGGGACATAACGATGCAAGGGCGTGGCGGCAATCCGGTCTCGGTGTTTGGCTGAGGTCAGGGTATTCACATTGACGCCGTGTTCCCGGCCGTTGAACAGCATCCCAAATCCATGGGGGATAACCACCACGCCGCGGGCCGGGATGTCGGAGATCTCAGCCGGGATGGTCACCTGGCCGGCCGCTGTGGTCAGGATCACCGGTTGTCCGGTCTCGATGCTCAGGGCCTCGGCATCCTCCTGGTTGATCAACATGGTACACACGGTTTCATGGCCGTTCCAGGCCGGATCCCGCATGATACTATTGGCGGTGTGGGGGAAATGCCGGCCGGCCATCAGCACCAGGGGAAACTCTTCATTGGTCAGCGCGGCCCGCTCCAATTCGGGTTCAATCTCACCCATCCAGCCTGATAGCTCTTCGATATACAGATTTATTTTCTTGTCCGGGGTCCGTAATTCGCCGAGATTATTCTCTGGATCCAGGCGGCCGATCAGGATTCCTTCGGGATGATCCAGGAGTTTTTGGAACAGTTCCTCGCCCAGGAGAGGGTTAACCTGATACCCGGCCCGGGTCAGTTCCCGCCCGGCATGTTGTGGATACATCATCATGATCCCCCAAACAGCGGCCAAATGGGCCGACCCCATGTTTTTACCCAATGTTTCCGCGGCCAGGAAAGGCATCATCGCGGCCGCCCGTTTGTCCCGGCCGGTGACGGCCATCAATTCCATGGCAAAGGGCACCCGACCGGCTTCGGCGGCCTGGCGGAGGGAGTCGGGAATGTCCGGGAGAAGTCCCATGGCCGCGGCCAGCCTGGTGTAGATTCGGCCTTCTTCCCATGGTTCCCCGAGAGGTTCGCAGGCGGGATGACGCAACTGGAAGTAGATGTCGGGAAAGGTGATACTGAAAAGGGTGGCATCCCATTTTTCATAGGCCGACTTAGCCGGCAGAACATAATGGCTCAGCCTGGCCGTTTCGGTCATGGAAATCTCAATAGTAACTAATAATTCAAGCTCGTTAAGGGCTCGGGCATAGCTTTGGGAATCGGCGTAGGAGATAAGGGGGTTGGATCCGCTGACAATCATGGACCGGAGTCGATCTTCTTGGGGTGACAGGATTTCTTCCGGGACTACATTGGGTGGAAAATAGCCCATGATCTCGGGGAAGCCCGTGGCCATAGTGCGCCAGGTTTTAGGGTCCCGTTCATCGATATGTGACCCCATGGGCATGACGTGCCCATAAAAGACATTCCCGCCGGGAGTCCCGATCCGGCCGCATACCGCCATCAGGATCATCTCCAGATATGAATTCATGGTGCTTTGCCGATCCATGAGCAAACCCA
>JADFXY010000331.1:0-3236 GCA_015233355.1 Deltaproteobacteria bacterium
ACATAGATTTTATGTTATAAAAAATCCTTTTCCGGCTCATGGCGTTCACCTTTTGGGAGACCGTTTTGACATTTATAGCCACTATTATCTTTAATAATACATTACTTTTCAGCGATGTCAAGAAAAATATGAGGCGACGCGGTGGTTATTTTATAGTGGTTATAAGCCATAGGTGGGGGCGGAGGCAACTTCTGTGGGCCGGACCAGATAAGGCGTCGCTCGGGGGGAACCTGATTTCGTGTAAGCCTCGGCAGATTAAAACCTGAAATCAAATATAGTTGGGGTGGGGCGCTCTTTTCTTGCGTCACCTGTTTATTGATGGTATAGTTGTATCGGGCAAACGCTCATTAAAGGAGACCGCCATGACGCTAGCCGAAGAAATCCAAAAGTCTGTAATCCAACTACCGGTTGAAAAGCAAATTGAAGCCCTTGATTTCATCATTTTCCTGCAGCAACGGGTGAACGAAGCCCGCCCGGTGACCCACCGTTCACTTAAGAATCATGCCGCCTTCGGCTCATGGAAAAATCGCCACATTGATGCCGTTCTGTATCAGCAGACGATGCGCGCCGAGTGGGACGAATGATGGACGCTGTTTTTGACACCAACATAGTGATTGATGCGCTAAACGGAGTGGCAGAAGCCGACACCGAATACACCCGTTACGGTCGTGTGTTGATTAGCCGCATCACGTGGATGGAAACACTAGTTGGAGCAGAGGGAGACGACTCGCAATTACGTGAGTTTCTCGAAACCCACTTTGATATAATGTCAATAGATTTGGCAACTGCCGAAACCGCTGTTCCGTTGCGCCGGTCCCATCGCCTCAGGTTGCCCGACGCCATCATTTGGGCTACAGCACAAGCGCATGGGGCAGTGTTGGTTACGCGCAATACCAAAGATTTCAGGCCTGAATGGGATGGTGTCCGGGTCCCGTATGCGATTTAAATGGTTAGCCTCCTATGGTTTAAGCCTTCGATCCACCTTCTGTTCATGTAGTTCCAGATAATCTTCTTCCTGATCGTACCAAACCTTCACTTCCTTTCCCACAGCACTTCCCCGTTTTCATTCAATCAAGATAGTCATATCCAATCAGCGCAATCATAGTTCAAAAGGCGCAGGTCGAGCACCAGGCGCGCCCAAAAGCGTCAATTATACCCATTCAAGGACTAACTTTCAAGGATAGCGGGGGTAAGGACTCCTTATGGAGAAATTTTGTTTTTTATCGAGCTTAATTGTGATATATGTACTCCGAACGGTCATAATTGTTTTTTTTTGATCCCGCCTCAGGGTGGCGCTTCGCTGACCCTGGGTGAGGACGCACGCCAAAGGTACAATTATGACCGTTGGCAGTATACGATGTGATAAATATAGTCGGGAGGGACGCATGATCAAAGCCGAAGGGAGCAAGGGATGCGGTGGCGGATATTGGTAGTGCTGGGGCTGGCCGGGATGATGGTTTGCCCTCCGGCTTACGGGGGTTACCTGAGAATGACCACCCAGACGGACGTCAAGGTGGAAAACAATAATTTGAATCTCCAGGTTAAGGTGACCAACGATGGCGACGAGCCGGCCCTCAATGTCCGGATCCTGGCCAGGCTGCAAGACAAAGAGCTGAAGTCGGAGGTGAAGGAGAAGATGGGGGTAAAGGAGAGCTTCTCCGCGTCCTTGACCCAGGCGTTGCCGCCGGACTTAAAACCGGGCCGGTATCCTCTTCCGGTGACGGTGGAGTTTCACGACCTGAACAACTACCCCTTTTCCGCCCTGTCGGTCAGCACATTTTATATCCGGGAAAACCCCAACGCCGGGTTAGCTTTTCCACCCCTGAGCGTGGAGCTGGAGAAAGAACGGACCGTCCACTTCGCGGTCAAGAACACCGAACCTGAGGCCAAGAAGGTCAAGGTCACCTTTGTCGTCCCCAGAGAACTGACCGTACCCGTACCGGTCCTGGAAGATGAGCTGGGCCCCCGGTCCGAGAAAGACATATTCTTTGACCTAAAAAATTTTTCCGCCCTGCCGAGCACCTATCCATTCTTCGCGGTCATGGAATATGACCAGAAAGGCCTCCACTACACCGCCGTAGCCAACTTCATGGTCACGGTCAAGAAAGAACGAAGCCTGTTTCAGGCGTACTGGCCGGTATTAGCCGTGTTGGCCGGGGCCTTGCTGGTCATCTTTGTCCTGCTGCAATTCCGGAGGAAACCCCGTTGAAGCGGGTCCTACTGATCAATCCCGGTTGGGGCGGCCTGGTTAGCCGCGGCGGTCGCCGATATAATCGGGCCTGGCCACCCCTGTCTTTGCTCAACGCCGCGGCCATGTTCGAACAAGCCGGGCATGAGGTATCTCTAATCGATGGCCGGGCCGGGTCGGTGTCTTTAGCCGCATTGCAGAAAGCCGCGGCTGAGGCGGACCTGATCCTGATCACCTCCAGTCCGCTGGACCGATGGCAATGCCCCAACCTGGAGATAGCCGACTTTCACAAGTTGGTCAGGGCGCTAAACCATCCCCAGGTCTTCATTACCGGGACCCATGGAACCATTTATCCGGAAAAAACGATGACCGCCACTGCCGCGGCCGGGGTGATCCGAGGGGAACCGGAGGCAGCCGTCAAAGCCCTGGCCGAAGGGGCGGATCCGGCCACGATACCGGGGCTGACCTATGCTCCAGACGGCCGGGTGACCCACAACCCCGTTGGGCCGGACCTGGACCTGGCCGACCTGCCTTTACCGGCTTATCACTTGATCGATCCCAAAAATTATTACTACGAGGTGCTGGGGCCGCGGCTGGCCATCCTGGAGGGGTCCCGGGGCTGCCCGTATAATTGCCGGTTCTGCCTGAAGATCATGTACGGCCGCAGCCTGCGCATGAAACCTCCGGCTCAATTAGCCGCGGAGATCGACCACGTGGTCGGCTGCCTCGGTTTCAGATCAATCTATTTCATGGACCTGGAGTTCACCCTTAACCGGGACAATGTGACCGCCATCTGTAACCACATCATTCAGTCGGGGCATCGCTTCGTTTGGACCTGCCAGACCAGGGCCGACGCCGTGGATGCCGACCTGCTGGCTTTGATGAAACGGGCCGGGTGCCGATTGATCCACTTCGGGGTGGAAACCGGCTCCCCCAGGGTGATGGACTTGATCAGGAAAAATATCTCCCTGGATCAGATCATCCGGGGCGTATCCCTCACCAGGGCGGCGGGAATCGATGCGGCCTGTTTTTTCCTCTTCGGGTTTCC
>JADFXY010000331.1:3300-5142 GCA_015233355.1 Deltaproteobacteria bacterium
ACTTATGCCTCCTTTCATGCCGCCACGCCCTATCCCGGGACGCCCTTTCACCACACGGTGGGGCACCTCTACCCTGAAGATTTCCCGGAATGCTTCTATCAAGATCATGACCCCGACCAACTGGAACGGATGACCACCCTGGCCTATCGCCGCTTTTACTTTCGGCCCGAATACTTAATCAGCCTGCTGGCTCCCCGCCGGATCCCGGCCTTGTGGCGTCAGGCGAAACTCTTTCTCTCATTCATCTCATGAAAAAAATAAGCATATTTATCCCGGTCTACAACGAGATCGCCATATTGGAGAAGAACACCAGGTTCCTCTACCAATACCTGCAGGAGCTGGGCGTTCCCTTTGAAATCATTATCGGCGACAACGGCTCCACCGACGGGACTGAGGCCGCGGGGCGGAACCTGGCCGACCGGCTGCCCGAGTTGCGGTTCTTCCATCTACCCCAAAAGGGCGTCGGGTCAGCCTTTAAACAGGGGGTCAAGATGGCCCGGGGTGACTTAGTCATTTCCCTGGACATGGACCTGTCCATTGACCTGGCCTTTGTTAAACAGGCCGCGGCCCTGGCTGCAGAATACGATATTGTGATCGGCTCTAAAAAAATGGGCGACCAGACCCGGTCCCTGGTCCGGATCGTGGGCAGCGGACTCTACTTGCTGTGCGCCAAATTGTTGCTGAATCTGCCTTTTGACGACTACTCCATCGCGGCCAAGGCCTACCGGCGGAGTGTGGCCCTGGCCTACCTGGATCGGGTGAATTTCGGCACTTCCTATGTCCTGGAGATGGTCTACCTGGCCCGCCGGGCCGGATATAAAGTCACCGCCATCCCGGTCAGTTGTCACGACCTCCGGCCCAGCAAATTCAATTTGATCAATGAGGCTGTTTACCGTTTCTACAATCTCTTCATCTTCTGGGTGAGAAACCGCCACCTCCCACGCTGACCATCGGAAAGCCGACCAAATGAAGAATCTTGACGAGTACCGGGCCGAGTTCCCGGTTACCCAAAACTATTGTTATTTCAACCACGCGGCCGTCGCTCCGGTGCCTTGGCGAGTCGTCGAAACCTTGCGGCGGTTTTATGAGGAATACGCCCGGATCGGAGTAGCCGGCTATTACCGCTGGATGGCCCAGGTGGAAGAGGCCCGGTCCAGATTAGCCGGGTTGATCAAGGCCACACCCCAGGAGGTGGCTTTTGTGGGCAACACCTCCGGGGGTCTCAGCGCCATAGCCACCGGAATCGACTGGACCCCAGGCGACGTGGTGCTGGTGCCGCAGCCGGATTTTCCATCCAACATCTATCCCTGGATGAATTTGAAACGCTTCGGGGTCAAGGTCAAGTTCTATCCCCGGCATAACGGCCGCTTTGATCCGGACGTGGTGGCCCAGGCCCTGGTCCCGCGGACCCGGTTGCTGGCCGTGAGTTCGGTGGATTACATCAGCGGATTCAGATGTGACCTGGCTGGACTGGGAGATTTCTGCCGCGGCCGGGGGCTGCTCTTGTGTGTCGATGTCATCCAGAGCCTGGGCGTGTTTCCTTTGGACGTGAAAGCCTGCGGCATCCATTTCCTGGTGGCCGGGAGTCACAAATGGCTGCTCGGCCCCATGGGGTGCGGGTTTTTATATATAGATGATCAGGCCGCGTCCCTGGTCCGTCCCGCCCATGTGGGATGGAAGAGTGTGGTTCAGGAAGATGATTTCAGCCACATCGAACTCAACCTGAAAACCGGGGCCGGGGCATTTGAGTCGGGCACTCAAAATGTGGCCGGGATTCTGGCCCTGGGCGAGGCCGCCGGTCTGCTCACCGGGGTGGGGCTGCAGCAAATTTCGGATCGGGTG
>JADFXY010000332.1:0-5066 GCA_015233355.1 Deltaproteobacteria bacterium
AAACGTGAAAATAGCGGTTGTTTCGACGGACGGGGTCAATGTGGACGACCATTTCGGAAAGGCGGAGCGGTTTCTGGTCTTTGATTTAGGGAGCCAAACCCCCGACCAGGCCGAAGTGCGCTCCAGCCTGCCGTTGTCGGCCAATGACCCGAATCATCCCTTTGATGTTCAGAGATTTACCTCTATCGTGGATGTCATCAAGGATTGCGATAAGGTTTACATGACTAAAATCGGAGATATTCCGGCGGATAAACTGAAGGAGCGCAGCATCGAACCGGTTATTTATAAAGGGCCGATAGCCTGGCTCCTGGCGTCGTTAAAACCATGAAGCCGGCAGACCTCCAGATCAGACCGGCATCTAGTTCAGACCTGGACCAACTAGTCGGCCTGCTACGGGAATTGTTTTCCATAGAGGCCGACTTTGAGTTTAATGCCTCAAGGCAGCGGAAAGGGTTGACCCGGCTGCTGGCGGACTCCAGGGGTTGCCTGCTGGTGGCGGAATCAGCCGGACGGGTGGTGGGTATGTGCTCGGTCCAAACGTTGATCTCCACCGCGGAAGGTAACCGGGTCGGCCTGGTCGAAGATGTGGTGGTGACGGCCGAACACCGCGGCCGGGGCATAGGCCTGGCTCTGGTGGCCGCGCTGGAGCATTGGGCCAGGGACAATGGTTTGACCAGGTTACAATTGCTGGCCGACCGAACCAATGCCCCGGCCCTTCGGTTCTACGAAAAACTTGACTGGTCGCCAACCCAACTGATTTGTCTCCGCAAGAAGGTGGGGGAGGCCCGGTAGCGCCAAGGCCGGTGGCGATCTTTTCCAAAAAAACATCACACAGATGGGGGAGAGAAACAAACGGGAAGAGTGAAACAATACGGAAGACTATTCGGACAGGCCGGGGCGACCCGGCTTTTTTTGTGGCTTGATAATATCGTTTGACGGAATTATCGTATTGCGATATTATTGGATCATGATTAAGACGTTCAAATGCAAGGAGACCGAAAAGATATTCTATCGTCGGTTTTCCAAGAAGCTTCCCGAGAGCATTCAGCGCCAGGCGCTAAGAAAATTGCGGTTGATAAATGCGGCCGACAACTTAGATGCATTGGCTGCTCCGCCCACGAATCAACTTGAAAAACTGAAGCATGATCGAGCCGGCAGATTCAGTGTTCGGATTAATGATCAATGGCGGATTTGTTTTGAGTGGCGGGATAACAACGCTTACGAAGTCGAAATTGTCGATTACCATTGAGAGGGAGTACACACATGTTAGAGGCGAAAATGCCGCCGGTCCATCCGGGGGAAATACTTTTAGAGGAGTTTCTCAAGCCCATGGGAATCAGCCAGTACCGGTTGGCCAAAGACATGGCTGTATCTCCAATCAGGATCAACCAGATTGTGCATGGCAAGAGGGCGATCACCGCGGATACGGCCATTCGGCTGGGGAGATATTTTGGCACGTCACCGAAATTCTGGCTGAACCTGCAGATAGATTACGAACTTGACGTGGCGGAAGATAAACTGGGGAGCCGGGCGGAAAGTCTTAAAACCGCTGTGCATTAGGTTGGGCTTGGGATAAGCGGGTATTGGTTCAGAATTACTCTACCCAATGTCGATGTCGCAAGTCAAGTCGTGAGCTTTTCGTAAGTTGTGTCGCAAGATTGTCGCAAGTTTAACCTGGCTCCTTCATCCGGTAAACGCTCTTGTCTTTCATCCTGACCATCCTTCCAGTACCTTCACCCCAAAAAGCCTCCTGTCGGCAATGAAAAAACATTCAAAAGAGACCAAGACCGGTCAATCCCGGCGGAGGACAATTCTTATTGCTTTTCCATCATGACTTGAGCCATAATATCGGCGAATGAGAATGAAGGAGGCCAGATATGGAACTGGAAAGTGTTTCTACCCAAGTTGGGGCGCCGGGGCTTCCAGTACTGCCCGTCTTTCCAAAAGATTCGCCTTTTTTGTCGTTATGGATGGTCAGGCTCCAGCGTTTAGTCACCATGCGTTTAACCGTCCCATTAGACGTAATTTTAGAACCGGAGGGAGATGGTTTTATTGCCCGACCCGTTGTTCTTCCCCTCTATGGTTCCGAGGACGACGCGATAGATGCCTTGGAGATGCTTAAACGTTCTATCGAATCCCTCTATAACGAGTTGATGGGAGATGATAATTTTTCGCCGGAATGGCTTTTAATAAACCAGTACCTCCGCGAGAGAATGGTAACGGGCCATGCAGAACGCTCAGTTCAATAGTCAAGCTATTAAAAACGCATGCGAAAATAAACTGGATATACCCTTTCGAGACGGTAAAGAACTCAATGGCTGGTTTTCCCTTGACGGCGTAAAGACTGTTAGAATAACCGTCCCTAAAGGCAGAAAGACAATTCCACCGAACACTTATAGGTCGATGGCCCGACAGCTTCGCTTATCTGTTAACCAATTTGACCAGTTGATAGAATGCACTCTCAAGAAGGACGATTACGAACGGTTGTTGCGAAATGATTGATAACGCTGTTCACGTTTCTTTGATTTTCCTGTATCAGGGATTCTGTTTGGACCAGAGCCTGTTGCACAAGACTCCGTTTGAAAACGGCCATGGTGCTATAACCGGGCAGGAACTTTTGGCGATAACGATGTGTGAACCAACATGGTCTGCACTTATGTCCTGAACCGGGGAGGAGGATGAGCGGCAACTTCGGTGCGCCTTGTTTGAACGGACCGTCCTTAGTCCGCTAAAAGTCTCACCACCGGTGAGACAAATTCATCCGGCAGCCGTCAGCACCTTCAAAGATCCCTATGTCGTCGAGTTTCTGAACCTTCCCGGTGACCACTCCGAGGCAGACCTACATTGCGACCTGGTGGCGGCCCAAGGCCGGGTCGGGTTGTCCGGGTTGTAATTTTCTAAGAATGCAGGATTCCTGGTTTGGGTGATCAATATGTCAACATCACTAAAAACGCGTGAAAATGCCTCGTTTGCCTTTCTTTTCTTTGATATTGTCAAATATTCCTTACTGGCCGCAGATGATCAACTTGAGGCTGTGGAAGTTTTGAAGGATCTGGTCTTAACCGGCCTGGACTCCAACCGGATACCAAGAGGCGACAGCATCATCCTGCCGACCGGAGACGGTCTGGCCATCGCCTTGCCTCAAGACTTAGCCCCTGTGGCTCTCAATTTGGCCATATCTATTCAAACCAGGTTTTGCCAACTATGCGCCGAGACCCAGTCACCCATGATTAGATTCAGAACCGGGCTTCATGTCGGTGAAGTGTATATTTCCCATGACATCAATGGAAACACCAACATAATCGGCCATGGGATCAATCAGGCGCAACGGATCATGGATTTTGGAGATAGCGGCCATATTCTATGCTCGGCTGCTTTTCGTGATGTGCTTTATGAGAGGCAACCTGAGTTGGAACCGGTTTTCATCGACGCATATAATTGTTATGACAAAAATGGGGCTGCCTATGAAGTGTGGAACGTGGTCGGAAAACATCATGGGGCTGATTTTGGAAACCCGGCGCCCCCGCCCAAGGGTAAACCGATTACTGAGGCCTGGATCCAAGATAATGATGCCACGCAGTTAACCTCCATACAACCCTATTCTGAAAAATCATCTGCTATCGACTCGAACTCCTGCTTAACCTCGGCTCAGAACATTGCGGAAGAATGGGGCCATCCCTATGTGGGACTTGAACATATGCTTGCAGTTCCTTTCCGAAGAGACCACCCGGTAAGTAGTTTTCTGGAAGACCGGATGGGGATCAAGCCGAAGTACTTTCTGTCGGTACTTAAAGATCAGTCCTGGACCGGGGGGCTGAAGGTTTCATGGCCCGGGCGACCCATGACCCCGGCGGTGGTCCGGCTATGGCAATCGTTATATACGAACCAGATGGAAGAACTGGTGAGCGTTATTTTGCACAACAGATTATCCCTACCGGTACGCTTGATCAGGGAGCTTAATCCTAAGGTGGATATCCAGGCCATCGCCTCCGAACTGTGGCCGCAATCTGCTGATCGGGCAAAACCACCGATGGAAAACGGGCTGCAGGTGTGTAAGGGTCCGGAAGACGGCCGGCTAATCACACTTTCGGAGGGTGGACTGACTATTGGCCGCGCCTCGGATAATGTCCTGGCCGTGCCCTATGATTCTACCGTATCCGGCCGGCATGCCGGGATACTTTTTCGTAACGGTGAATGGTGGATTGAAGATCTGGGCAGCAAGAACGGCGTGGCCGTCAATGGCCGACGGATAACATCTGCCGTTCCGGTCAAGCGGAATGATAATATCAAGATAGGCCAGATCATTCTGGTGATGCTATAATTTGGTTTTGGCCGACATTGAGTTTTGGTCTCTGGATGGGGCGAGATGCAGAAAGCTTTGCCTGGGTGTAGCAATCCTGGCCGGTGTGCGCCGGCCGCAGGTTTAGCGGAGCGTGAGGGGAAGATTTAATCGGGTAGAAACGAAACTAACTGGATTTGATTGGAATCAGGCTGCCGAGGTGTTCAGTCGAGCCGGTTAGCCTGCCCGTTGGACAACACTCTATCTGTTGATTTTGGGACTGTATCTTCCGCCGGCCCTGACAGATCCTGGAACAGGCGGGCAAGGACTTCGGCGGCGTTTAAAGAATTGAGCAGAAGCCTTCCGGCCCCCAAATTCACCCCAAAAAAATGTTTTCGATCACTGTAGATCAGGAGTTCTTTGTAATGCCGGGTTTGTCTTCAACACACTTCTCTATTTCCAACGGCCAGGCTGTGGATATCCGAAACGCGCCTGTCCTGTAAAAATCGATTCGCAGCTTTCTTCATACGGATGCCTTTTTATTCTCTTCGAAAACCAGAACTCTGTCGTAGATTGAAGTCTGACCTTTCATTCTTCCCGCTAGCATTTTCTCTGGCAGGCTCAAGGCTGCTAAGAGGTTAATGGCCGAAAGAAAAGTGAGGTAGAACGCCGGCGCAGAAACTGTATGATAATATTTGACGAGCCAGGTGGCCACAAGCGGCGCGGTACCACCAAAAATGCACAATGAGATATTATAAGAAAGAGCGATTGCGCTATAGCGAACGCG